>CACYRE010000018.1 GCA_902776735.1 uncultured Erysipelotrichaceae bacterium
CTTCTTCTTTCTTTTGAGGAGATTTTTTTATCTCTGATACTTTTTTACTTTGAATGCACCCGGCCATAAAAATTATAATCAATATTACAAAAATAAATTTTTTCATATATACCTCTAAAATAAATATAACAAAAAAATTAGAAATTTAAAATGTAATATTGATTATTTTTCATCTTCTAATTTTTTATAGTCAACTTTCCCAATCATTGTTTTGGGAAGACTTTCTCTAAAAACGAACTCTTTAGGAATCATATATTTAGCTAAATTCTTTTCCAAATATTCTTTAATCTCACTTCTAATTTTAAAACTATCATGAAAGTCGCTTTTTAATACTATATATGCTTTAGGAACTTGAACTTTATATGGGTGGGGGATTCCTACTACACAAGAATTTAATACATACTTATTTTTATTCAAAACTTCTTCAATATGTGATGGATAAACATTGTATCCAGATGAAATAATTAACCTCTTCAATCGCTGAACAAAGAATAAACATCCATTCTCGTTTATATATCCTAAGTCACCAGTATGTACCCATATTTTTCCTTTATCATCTTTTTCTAAAACTCTATTAGTCTCTATTTCATCATCTAAATATCCAAGCATAACACTAGGACCACTGATTTGAATCTCTCCGACTTTACCAACATCAACCTCATTATGAGTATCTACATCAACAATTCTTAAATCGTTAGATGGTAGAGGGATTCCCACGCTCCCTAAAGTATACGAATTAGTAGTTGAAAAGATACAACCTCCACTTGTTTCAGTCATACCGTAACCTTGTACAATGCCTCTAGTTGAGCCATGACTTTTTAAAAAATCGTTAACCCTTTTATTTCTCTCAGCATTTAGCGAATCTCCGCCAGAAACAACATACTTGACATTGGACAAATCAATATCATCCATATGCTTATTTTTAAGTAGCGCTTCAAATAATGTTGGAACGCCAGCAATAAAAGTTGGTCTATATTTTCTTAGTAATTTATCAAATCTTCCTGCATCAAATCTTGGCACGAGTATTAGTTCAAGTCCGGTGCTTAGCGGATAGTGTACACACTCAACCAAACCAAAACAATGAAACATAGGTAGAATCCCAAGCATAGAGTCAGTATCATTAATATCTGGTAAAGCAATATGCGCTTGATTAGGTACAACATTTATTGCACCATTTGAAATGACAATACTCTTTGGTCTTCCGCTTGTTCCTCCACTGTGCAGAATAACAGCTGGATCGTCCTTATAAGTATCAACAATAATATTTGTATCATAATCTTTTCCTTTATTATAAAAATCCTTCCAAAAAATAAATTTTTCATTACTTTTAGGTAATTTAACTTTTCTGTCCTCCAGAAAAAAATACCCTAGTCCCATAGCGAATGGCATTGAATCTCTTGGAGATGAAAGAATTACTTTATATAATTCAGTTTCATCGATTATATTTTTAAGTTTTTTATAATTAAAGTTGACAGTTATTAACATTACACTTTTCGTATCGACAATGCTCTTTTTTATCTCTTCTTCAGCAGACAAAGGGTGTATCATATTAGATATAGCGCCTATTTTACTAACCGCATAAAACATAATTACAGCTTCTGGTGTATTTGGCATACATATTGAAACAACGTCTTTCTTTCTAATACCTTGGCTCTTCAAAGCTTTAGCACAAATATCTATCTGAATAAAAAAATTCTTATAAGAAATTTTATTGTCAAAATAGTTAATAGCAATATTATTCATTCTGTTAAGATTTGAATTATATAAATATTGGTATAAGGACATATCAGGGGTTTCTACTTCTCTTTCATCCTTGCGATAGTACTTATACCATCTTCTTTTATTTTTATTTAAAGAAAATAATTTCATAACAACTCTCCTATCTTTTTAAACATATGTTGAATAAGTAACAAATATATTATATAATTGAATTAATTAAAGTATCAATAATCAGATTTGTTATATATGTACATTAATGAACAAATGAATAAACAAGTGTTCAAAAAGGAGCAAAAATGGATAGAAGAGTTAAATATACAAAGAAAGTAATAAAAGATACATTTTTATCGCTTTTAGAGAAGAAGAATATTTCCAATATATCTGTAAAAGAACTATGTGAAATGGCAGATATTAATAGGGGAACATTTTATAGGTATTATATAGATATCTATGATTTATTAAAAAAAATTGAAGATGAATTTATTGAAGAAATCAAAAATTCAAATTCAATGATGCATATGCAAGAGCATTCAATTTATACTTTTACAAAAGAGATATTAAATATTTTTGAAAATAATAAAAAATTAGTCAGGGTCTTGTTTAATGCAGATAGTAATATATACTTTTTAGATGAAGTATTAGAAATTGCTTATGAAAAGTGTATTGGTAATTGGGAAAAAAACAAACATTTTGATGATAATAAAGAATTGCAAAACTCAGTTGTTTTTATTTTTAATGGAGCACTCGGAGTAATAAACTACTGGGTAAAGAATGACTTCAATGTATCAGCTGATGTTTTAGCAAAATATATTGAAAATTATTGTCTAGGTGGAGTAACTAAATTTATTCCTAAAAAAAATAATTTGTAAAATTATGTATTTTAGTTAATATTAATATTATTTTATGATACAATCTAATAGGAGGGTATATATGATAGAGATAATTAAAGCAGTATTATTTGGTATAGTAGAGGGAATCACAGAATGGTTACCTATATCATCAACAGGTCATATGATTTTATTAGATGAATTTATTAATTTAAATGTATCTAATGATTTTTACAAATTATTTGAAGTTGTAATACAACTTGGTGCGATACTTGCAGTTGTAGTATTATTTTTCAAAAGTATTTGGCCTCTAAAAAAGAAGAATGAAAAGGTGGTACTAGACAAAAAAACACTAAATCTATGGGGAAAAATCCTTGTTGCTTGCATACCAGCGGCAGTAATAGGTCTTGTAGCAGATGATTGGTTAGATGAACATTTATATAATAGTGTTGTAGTATCATTAGCATTAATAATCTATGGTATTGTTTTTATAGTAATTGAAAGCAAAAATGTGGGTAAAAGAACAACAAAATCTGTAGAAAAAATTACTTATAAACAAGCACTACAAATAGGTGCATTTCAATTATTAGCACTTATCCCAGGCACATCAAGAAGTGGATCTACAATAATTGGTGGATTATTAATAGGTTTAGAAAGAAGTGTGGCAGCAGAGTTTACATTCTTTTTGGCGATTCCAGTAATGGCAGGTGCATCGTTACTAAAGCTTGCTAAATATATCATAAAAGTAGGTTTTGTTTTTAGTGGGTTAGAAGTAGCAATTTTGTTAATAGCAACAATTACTGCATTTATAGTAAGCATACTAGTTATTAAATTCCTAATGAATTATATTAGAAAACATGATTTTAAAGTATTTGGATACTATAGAATAGCATTAGGTATTCTTGTATTACTATACTTTTTAATAAAATAAAGAGTAATTTTTTTCGTTACTCTTTTTAGGTGGGAGAAGGAGAAGTAAAATGAAGAAAGAAAAAGAAGAAACAAAAAAAGCATTAGTAAAAAGTAGGTGCAAACAGGGTTGATTTATGATTGTCAAGTGTTAAAATATAGTAAAATGAAATAATTATCTGAATAGACAGGTAGTTATTTTTTTTCTAATTGTTATTGACATTATTAAAAAAAGTGTTATTATAAAAAACAATTAGTATTTTGTAAGTGTCGGAATGAGGTGGTCTTTATGGTGAGAAAACTTCAATTTGGGCTAGTTCCTAAATCGTTACCAAGTACAAATTCTCTTACAGGATTAATGACCTCTCAAAATGATACTATTAAGAAGAGCAGTACCCCACAAAAGAAGTGGACTGTTCTTCTTTTATTTTTATAGGAGGTTCTTATGAAGTTGTTAGATAATGAAACAATAAAGAAGTATGATTATAAGAAGACAAGAGCTAATGTAGATTTATTCATGAAAGACTATGAAGAAAATTATTTTAAGTATATTGGGATTTTACCTCCTAATATGACTTCTCATTTGTGTGAGATTAGAGTACAGATGTCACGAGTTAATTCTTCTAAAGTAGAAAAATATGTAATTAAAAAAATAGAATCTGAGCAGGATTTTCTAGAGTACTTAACTACAATTCTAAGTATTGTAGATAATCTTACTATTGAAGAACAACATTATTTTAAAGGAACATATTTTATAGGAAATTCTGAAAGTATTATTTCTGAAGAATTGAAATGTGCAGAAACAAGAATGATTCATATTAAGAAGAGTTGTATTATTAAATTTGCTCTGGCTATAGAAAAAGCAGTAATAATATAAAATGTAAATGGCATCTTTTGAGATGTTTTTTTTTGGAGGAAAGTATGAAAATAGGAAGATTGAAAAAAATATATATTTATTTACATATGAAATATTGTGAACTCACACATAAAAAATATTTAAAGAATTATATAGTTGTCTTTAGATATAAAAATAAAATAGGATATTTTTTAGATGCTGTAGGATTTAATAAAAGAGATGTAATTGATAAAACCAGGATGGTAGTATTTCATTCTGGTTTTTTTTATGGATTAAAAGATATGAGAAAGATTCAAGTAATTGCTATAGAGAGTGAGGATCAATTATGGATAAATATCTAGAATTTTTAGAAATGATGTTGAAGAAGGAAATAATTAGTAAAGAAACATACGAAAATTCATTAAGAAAATATGAGGAGGATAAATAATGATTTGGTTATTACTGATTATGGGAATAATGGTAATTTTATTATTCATATATTGTTGCTGTATAGTGGCTTCTAATTGTGATATGGAGGTGTTTTACAAATATGACAAAAAATAATTATAAAAAAATAAGAAATAAATTATTGAAATATGAAAAAGTTTCACTTGATGAAGTAAATGTAAATGATGTTGATGAAATAACTAAAATTAGAATTAACAAAAGAAAATCAAGTAATGAGAGAATGCTTGCTTTTTTAAATGAAGTAAAAAATCCATATATATTTAAAGTTAATGGAAAATTAGTAAGAATTAGGTTTTCTGATACAAATAAAACTGCTGATGATTGTTTAACGAATGTATTAAACAAATTATATAAATAGTTTTTGCACCTTATCAATTTTTATTATTTTTTATTATTCTTTATCTAAATAAAGGAGAATGTTTATGGCAGGTAGAGGAAAGAAAAAAATAAGTATTAATTTTGAACGAGAATGGTTGGTAGGAATTTATACTAGAAGATCATTCGATGATAATGAAGATTTTGAATCTAATACTATTATTAATCAAAAATCATTAATTAATAATTACATTTCAAAAGAAGATAATATGAAAATTATTGATTATTATGTTGATGATGGATATACAGGAACAGATTTTAATCGACCAGCATTCCAAGAAATGATGAATGATATAAAGGAAAAAAGAATTAATACTATAATTGTTAAAGACTTATCTAGATTAGGTAGAAATCATTTGGAGGTTGGTAGATATATCGAAGATATATTTCCTACATATAATATAAGGATAATAGCTATTAATGATAATGTTGATTCATTTAAAAGGCCAGAATCTATACAAGATTTAATTATTCCTATAAAGAATCTTATAAATGAATCATATGCAAGAGACATCTCTAAAAAGGTCTCATCAGCTTATCGAACTATGGCTAGTGAGGGTAAATATGTTGCAGGAACTTCTCCTTATGGATATACACTTGATAAAGAAGATAAACATCATTTAGTTATTGATGAGGAAGAATCAAAAATTGTAAAAGAAATATTTAATATGGCTCTTAATGGTGAAGGAAGAATAAAAATTGTTAAGTATCTTAATGATAACAATATTTATTGTAGAAAAGAATTACAACGAAGAAAAAAATACAAATTATCTTTAGATCCAATAGAAGAGAAGACAAAATATAGATGGTCAACATCTACAATTGGAAGAATGTTGACTAATGAAGTCTATATTGGTAATTTAACTCAATTACGGACGAAACGAGAAAGCTTTAAGAATCATAAAGTTATTAATGTGGATAAAGAAGATTGGGTAAGGCTTGAAAATACTCATGAACCTATTATTACTAAAAAAGATTTTGATAAAGTTCAAAAGAAAATAAAAATAAATTCCAAATATAAAATAAGAGATAAGGATAGAAAGTATTCCATATATAATGGGCTATTAAAATGTGGTGATTGTGGCAAAGCAATGTATAAGCAAGAAGATTTGAGAAGTAATCGACAACTATCAAATTATTTTTGTAGTACTTACTTATATTTAAGTAAAAGTAGTTGTACATCTCATAAGATTAAAACAGAAGATTTAAATAATATTGTTTTAGAAGCAATACAACTACAAATTAAATTAGTTATTGAACTAGAAAGAAGTCTAAAAAAATTATTTTTAAAAAACAACAAAGAAACAGTAGAAAGTCAGTATAAGAACAATGTAAGAATTGCAAAAATAAAAATAGAAAATTTAAATAATAAAAAACTTCAAATATATGAAGATTGGAAGTTTGAAGTAATTGATAAAAAAGAATATATAATTCAAACAAAAATGCTTGAAGATGAAATAAATAAATTAGAAGAGAATATCGAAATATATAGTAAAACATATAGAGAGAATATCAGAAGAATAAAGAAAAATGATTCATGGATTGATCATTACAAAAGAAATAGGAAAATAAAAAAGTTAACTAGAGATGTTTTATTAGAATTGATAGATACCATATATATAACAGAAGATGGTAATGTTGATATTATCTTTAAATATAGAAATGAATATAATGAGTTACTTTTATATTTAGAAGAAGGAGTTGAGAAAGAATGTCAAAATGGCAAGTTGGTATATATTTGAGATTATCATCTGATGACGACGATGATAAAGCAGAATCAAATAGTATAACTAATCAAAGAAATTTAATTAATTATTATTTGTCAAATTTAAAAGATATAAATGTTTATAAATGTTATTCTGATGATGGATATACAGGAACAGATTTTAATCGACCAGCATTCCAAGAAATGATGGAAAATATTAGAGAAAAAAGAATTAATTGTGTAATTGTTAAGGACTTATCAAGAGTTGGGAGAAATTACATAAACGTTGGGTACTTTATAGATGATACAATTCCAAGATATAATTTGAGATTTATCTCTGTTAATGACAACATTGATTCATATTTAAATCCTGAATCAAAAGATTCGTTAGATGTATTATTCAAAAATTTAATGAATGAAAGCTTTGCAAAAGATATATCAAAGAAAATAAGAACATCATTTGCAATTAGTAAAAGAAATGGTAACTTTATTGGAGCAATTGCTCCATACGGTTATTTAAAAGATTCAGATGATTATCATAAATTAGTTATTGATAAAGAAGCGGAAAAAACGGTAAAAAAAATATTTAATTTAGCTCTGTGTGGTAAAAGCAGGAGACAAATTGCGGATGATTTGAATAACAATCATATTTTAACTCCAAGCAATTATATGAAAACGTTTTATAATATTAAGACTCCAGGTTTATCGAGTAAATGGACTCCTTATATGGTTGATGCAATTTTGAAAAATAAAACATATATAGGATATCTTATTCAAGGTAAGGTTACCAAGGTTAGTCATAAAAATCATAAAGTAATTACTGTTCCAGAAAATGATTGGATTGTTGTACCAAATCATCATGAACCAATAATTACTGAGGATATTTTTAATCAAGTTCAAAATATTCTGTATAATAGAAATTCTAGGGTAAATAATGATGGGAATATGTATAAATATACTGGCTATTTAAAATGTGGTGATTGTGGATCAACTCTTCATAAGCAACATAGACCAAATGGTGATATAACTTTTTTTTACTGTGGTGCATATCGCAAAAAAAAAATTTGTACAAAACATTATATATTGGAAAGTGAGCTGGATTCCATAGTATTAGATACATTAAACAAATATATTGACATAATAAGTAATATAGAAGATAAAATAGAAAAAAATTTTTCTGTTTCTTATGTTGAATATGAAAAAGAATCAAAAAAAATAAAAGTACTTGAATTAAAAAAAGAATTAGAAAAATATAAAAAACTATTAAATTGTGTTAAATCAGATTACGAAGAAGATAATATTTCTAAAAATAATTTTGAAAGATTTAAAGAAAAATATATGTATAAAATAAATGACATAAGATTAACTATTGAAGACTTAAGTAAAAACAATTATAGAGATGATAATATAAAAATAATAAATAAAATAAAATCAACAGGTCAATTAGAAAAAATAACAAGAAATATCGTTAATGAATTTATTGAGCGTATAAATGTATATGAAGAAAAAAAGGTTGAAATAGTGTTTAAATATAGAAATGTATATGAAGATGCACTGTTGTACCTAAAAACTAAAGAAATATGATATAATTAGTAAGGAATGTTTCTGAAAAAGGAAGTGATTATATGAATAATAAAGATGAAAATAGAAAGGTGGACAAAATTGCAATCAATTGGTTCCCCGGACATATGGCAAAAACAAAACGTGAAATTAGTGATAAACTAAATTTGATAGATATTGTTTATGAAGTAATAGATGCTAGAATGCCAATTTCTTCTAAAATAGTAGATATTGATGACTTAATTAAAAATAAACCTAGGATTTTAATCGTAACTAAATATGATTTATGTGACAAAGAAGAAACTAATAAAATACTCGCTAATTATAAAAAAAATGGATACAATATAATACATATTGATTTAATGAAAGGAGATACTAGTAATATAATCTCACTTACTAATGAAATTATGAATAGTATCAATCAAAGTAGAATTGACAAGGGAATGAAACCTAGATCCGCTAGAGTATTAATTGTTGGTGCTCCAAATGTTGGAAAAAGCACATTAATAAATAGATTAGTTGGAAAAAAGTCCGCCGGTGTTGGAAACAAACCAGGATTTACTAAAACACTTAGTTGGATAAGAGTAAATAAAGATATTGAATTACTTGATACTCCTGGTATACTATGGCCTAAATTAACAGATCAAGATGGAGCAAAAACACTTGCTGCTTTTTCATCAATTAAAGATGAAATAATTAATATAGATAATATTGCAACTTTTATATTAAATAAGCTATATACACTATATCCAAGTAAATTAAAAGAAAGATATGATATAACAAACTTAGATGATATAGTAGAAGTATATGAAATAATTGGTAGAAAAAGGGGGGCTTTATCAAGAGGTAATATTGTTGATTATGAAAAAGTTTCTAATATAATTATAAGGGATTTAAGAAATGGATACTTTGGAGATATTACTTTTGATAGAATAAAATAATGTCAGTTAACGAATGCCTTACAAATGATACAAATATTTATTTAATAAAGAGCAAAAGTATTAAAATAGATTAAAATATGAATTATAATCATACTTGGATATTAATTTACTAGAAATTGCTAGAAAAAGTTATAATGAAAGAAATCTAAAAATACCTTCTGTAATAGAAGAACAGTATACAAACTTTGATTATAATCAAAAAATTAATAAAAAGCATTGTTAAATAGTAAGATATTTACTATTTTTTTAGCATTTGCTATACTTCTTATGGTGAAGATATTATGAATAAAAAAGAAATTTTGAATAAATTATCTCTGATAGATTTAGATAAAAATAAGTTTATTATTGGAGGAGAAAGTGCTTTAGTATTACTTGGCTATAAGAGAAATACTTCTATTATAACTTTATATGTTGCTGAAAATTATGAATCAAAAGATAAGTATATAATCATTGAAAATAAGTATTATGATTTAGATAAGACAGTTGAAAAGGATGGATATTTTGTATATAAGTTAGATGAATTATATAAAGTTATGTTAGAAAGTAATTATGATAAGAAATTAATGAAAAAAATTAAATTGATAATAGATTCATCTGACAATTATAAGTATGAAAGAGAATTGAAAGATACTGGTATTAAATATATTGCTGGAGTTGATGAAGTTGGAAGAGGGCCTTTAGTAGGACCAGTAGTTACTGCTTGTGTAGTACTTCCTGAAAAATTTTATCTAGATGGACTTACAGATAGTAAGAAGTTAAGTGAAAAGAAAAGAAATTACTATTATGAAGAAATAAAAAAACAAGCACTTGGCATTGGAATAGGCGAGTGTAGTGCTGAAGAAATAGATAAATATAATATTTATGAGGCTACTAAGATAGCCATGAAGCGAGCAATTAATAATTGTTTAAAAGAATGTAAAATTGAACATATTTTAATAGATGCTATGAAACTAGACTTAGATATTCCTACAACTTCTATTATTAAAGGTGATTTAAAAAGTATTACAATAAGTGCTGCTAGTGTAATTGCTAAGGTAACTAGGGATAAATTAATGCGAGAACTTGATATAAAATATCCAATGTATGACTTTAAAAAGAATGTTGGTTATCCAACAAAAGAGCATATTGCTGCTATAAACAAATATGGAATACTTAAAGAACATCGTAAGACTTTCGGGCCTGTAAAAGAATATATATTAGAACATGGAAATAATACAATTAATTAAAAATATTTGTAAAATAAAAATTTTTTAATAATAATATATATGTAGGAGTTGACATAACTATAATTTAAATGTATAAATTAATAAGTAACTGGAGGGATTATATGTCAAAGAATTTAGTTATAGTAGAAAGCCCTAGTAAGAGTAAAACTATTGGGAAATATTTAGGTGATGATTATAAAGTAATATCTTCTAAAGGCCATATAAGAGATTTGGCTACATCTGGTAAATTTGGATTAGGAGTAGATGTTGAGAATGGTTTTACTCCAAGTTATGTTCCGATTAAAGGAAAAAGTAGTATTATTAAAGAATTAAAAAAAGATGTAAAAGACTCAAATCTAGTATATCTTGCAAGCGACCCTGATCGTGAAGGAGAAGCTATTGCTTGGCATCTAAAAGATGCACTAGGTATTAAAGAAGATAACTATAAAAGAGTTAGATTTAATGAAATTACTCATGATAAAGTACTCGAAGCAATGAAAAATCCTAGTAAAATCGATGATAATTTGGTTAAAAGTCAGGAAACCAGAAGAATTCTTGATCGAATTATTGGTTTTAGGCTTTCTAAATTATTACAAAGAAAAATTGGTGCTAAAAGTGCTGGTCGTGTACAAAGCGTTGCTTTAAAATTAATTGTTGATAGAGAACGTGAAATAGAAGCATTTAAACCAGAAGAATACTGGACAATTACAGCTATTTTTAAAGATTATGAAGCAGAATTATTTAAATATAAGGAAGAAGATATAGAATTACATTCTAAAAAAGAAGCAGACGCTGTACTTGAAAAATTATCTGATAAATATACAGTAGAAAGTATTGAAAAAAAAGAGAAAGCTCGTAAGAGTAAATTCCCGTTTATTACTTCAACCCTTCAACAAGAATCATCCACTAAGTTAGGCTTTTCAGCTAAGAAAACTATGAGTATTGCCCAAAAGCTATATGAAGGAATTGATCTTGGTGATGAAACAGTTGGACTAATTACTTATATGAGAACTGACTCTATCAGATTAAGTGATGATTTTGTAAAACCAGCAATGAAATACATTGAAGAAAATTATGGCAAAAAATATATTGGTTATGTAAAAAAATCTAAAAAAACTGAAAATGTNTAATGGCAGATGCCAGTGTTAATCAAACAACTATTATTTTTGATAATAATAACTATAAGTTTAAGACAGTTGGTTCTATTCTAATTTTTGATGGTTATTTAAAAGTCTATGGAGACTATGAATCTAGTGAAGATAAGATATTACCTGAAATTGGAGATAAAGAAGTAGCAATTACTAATAATGTTGATTGTAGTCAACACTTTACTAAACCTCCAGCAAGATATACTGAGGCTAAGCTTATTAAAACACTTGAAGAATTAGGTATAGGTAGGCCTTCTACTTATGCAACAATAATTGATACAATTAAAAGTAGAGGTTATGTTGAACTTGTTGAAAAGAAATTTAAACCAACGGAAATTGGAATTGAAACTACAGACAAATTGCAAGATTACTTTAGTGATTTAATAAATACTGATTATACTAAAAATATGGAAGATGAGTTGGATTCAATTGCTGAAGGTGGAATTGTTTGGAATAAAGTATTACAAGATTTTTATGATATATTTGAACCTCGTGTTGAGAAAGCATTTACTGATATGGAGAAGAAAGCTCCTGTTAAAACCGGAGAAATGTGCCCTGAGTGTGGTAACCCATTAGTTATCAGAAAAGGTAAGTATGGTGAATTTGTAGCTTGCTCTAATTATCCTGATTGTAAATACATTAAAAAGGAAGAAAAAGCAGATGTTGTTATTTGCAATTGTCCAAATTGTGATGGCAAAATCATAGAAAAAAATAGTAGACGTGGTAAAACCTTTTATGGTTGCAACAACTATCCAAAATGTAAAACAGCATATTGGGATAAACCAATTGATAAAAAATGTCCAGAATGTGGTAAAATGTTAGTTGAAAAAAATGGAAAGATTAAATGTAGTGAGTGTGACTACAAAGAATAGAAATCTTTCTTTTCTTTTGCTATAATAAAATTGGGTAAGGTTTATGAGTAAAAGTAATAAAAGAAATATAATTCATAATTTATATGAAGTAACAGATAAAAACTATATAGATGGTCAATTAAATCTTTTTGGTTATAAGAGTTTAATCAATAATTAAAATAAAGAGAGTGATAAAATATATGAAAATAAAAGAAGTAAATGATTATTTAGATTATTTGCAATATGAGAAAAATTATTCTAAATATACAATATTAAATTATAAAGATGATATAGAAGAATTTATAGATTATATTGAAAGCGAAGGACTTGAATTTAAAGATATAGTATATAGTGATATTAGATTTTACTTGATGTATTTAAAAGACAATAAACATGATGATAATTCATCAATTGATAGAAAGCTTAGTTCTTTAAGAGGTTTTTATAAATATTTAGCTAACAATAATATAGTTCAGACTAATGTGTTTAGTTTAGTTAATGGAGTTAAGAAAGCTAAGAAATTACCAAGATTTTTTGAATATAATGAATTAGAAGAATTATTTAATGCTTGTAATTTAGATAATGCTTTGGGACAAAGAGATAGACTAATTTTAGAGATGTTATATGCAACAGGAGTTAGAGTTGGTGAACTTGTAAATGTTAAAATTGAAGATATTGATGAATCTAGTAGAACTATTTTAATACTTGGAAAAGGTAATAAAGAGCGTTATGTTACTTATGGTGATTATTGTAGTGAAATATTAGATTTATATTTAAAAGAAGGTTATGCTAAATTAAATATTAATAATAGTCCATATTTATTCTTAAATAGTAAAGGTGGTCGTATTAGTGATAGGGGGGTTAGATATATTCTTGACCAAATAATTAAAAAAACAAGTATTAAAAAGAACATATCTCCACATATGATAAGACACTCGTTTGCGACCCACTTACTTAATGCTGGTGCAGATTTATTATCTGTTCAAAAGTTACTTGGACATGAATCTATTAAGGCAACACAAATATATACTCATGTTACTACAGATAGATTAAAAGAAGTATATTTTAAAAACTTTCCACGAAGATTAGATAAAAATTTATACTATCTATTTTTGCTTATAAAATATATTTTATAATAATTGTAAATGTTTATATTATTTTAACTTGATAATTTTTTTAAAAAATAATTTTATATTTATTTTATATTTATTTTTTATTTATCAATAGTAGTTCTTTTATTTTGTGTAGTTATCATTGATGTGACACCTAAAAACAATAATTTCTTTAGTTAATATTCTTAAATTAACATTTTATCGAATTTATTGCTTTTTTTCTATATAGAAGTGTCACATCAATTGTAATGCTATAATGCTCATAGTAGTTTTTTTTATTTTAACTTTAATTTTTCTTGTTAATTAGATATAATAAGATTAGTTCGTTATGTGTGTACTTATGTGATAA
>CACYRE010000019.1 GCA_902776735.1 uncultured Erysipelotrichaceae bacterium
AAGATAAAGAACAATTAAAAAAAGAAGATATTAAAAGAATATGTACTTTTTTTATAAATCATAAGGATAAAACATTAGATGAATTAGCAAGTGAATTATATGATGTTGGTCTTTATACAAGAGATTATATCTATGACTGTTTAACAGATAAAAGAATAAAGAATTTATTAGGTGAAGAAACATTTGATGAAATTAGAAATATATTAGATTCTAATAGAAAATCTTTTTTAAAAAAAATAAATGAAATGAACGTAGATGAATTAATTTCTATCTCATCTTTAACAGAACAAGAAAGAGAAATAATAATGGAACGTTTAGATGGAAAAACTCTAGATCAAATTTCTGAAAAATTAGATATTTCTAGAAGTGCAGTATTAAAGCATGAAAATTCTGCTATTGAAAAAATGAAAAAAAATATTGCTATGGGAAAAAATAAATAATGCCTAAATCTTGTTACATACATATTCCTTTTTGCAATAATATTTGTTCTTACTGCGATTTTATAGTTGATAAATATTTAAATTCTTTAGAAAAAGAAATAGAAAACACTTATCTAGATGAAGAGTTAGATACTATATATATTGGAGGAGGTACTCCAAGTTCTCTGTCATTGCAAGAATTAGATAAATTATTTAATATTTTAAATAAATTAAAAAAAAGTAAAAATATAGAGTATACCATAGAAGGTAATTTTGAAAGTACTACTAAAGAAAAATTAAATTTATATAAAAAATATGGTATTAATAGACTATCTTTTGGTATTGAATCTATTGATAAAAATAATTTAAAACTATTGGAAAGAAATATTAATAAGAATAAAGTAATTGAAATTATTAATTATTCAAAGAAAATAGGTCTTAGAAATATTAATGTTGATTTGATATATGCCATTCCAGGTGAAACAATTGCTACCTTAAAAAAAGATATAGATTTTATTTTAAATTTAGATGTTTCTCATATTTCAACATATTCTTTAATTATTGAAGATCATACTAAATTAAAAATTAATAAGATAAAAAATATATCTGAAGACTTGGACTTTGCTATGTATAAAATTATATGTAATAAATTAAGCAGCAATCATTATATTCACTATGAAATAAGTAATTTTGCTAAAGCGGGTTACTCTTCAAAACATAATACCTGTTATTGGAATAATAATGAATATTATGGATTTGGACTGGGAGCCAGTTCATATATTGGTAATGTTAGAAGTACTAATACTAAATCAATTAATAAATATTTAAATAATGATTATTCAAAGTTTATTGAGTATCTTACTAAAAAAGATAAAGAAGAATATGAAGTAATATTAAATTTAAGGAAACGTGAAGGAATTAATTTGCAAGAATTTTATAATAAATATAATACTAAATTAATAGATGTCTATGATTATAGTAGCCTTGTAAAAGATAAATTATTAATACTAGACGAAGAAAGCCTTCACATAAGTGAAGATAAATGGTATATTAGTAATGAAATAATTGTTAGATTATTAGGATGTGAAATAAAATGAATATTGAAGAGTTATTTACTACTGAATTAAGTTACATAAAAGATGATAGTTTAAAAAAGTCATTAGTTGAAATACTAAAATTATTACCAGACTATTGGTTTAGTGTACCGGCATCATCAACTGGTAAATATCATCCAGAATATGCTTTAGGAGAAGGTGGATTACTTAGACACTCAAAAGCTGCGATGCGAATTGGCTATGAATTGTTATCAGATCCTGCAATAGGAGAAAAATATACTAATCATGAAAAAGATTTATTACTGATTTCTTTACTAGTACATGATGGTCTAAAAAGTGGTAACCCTAAGGAAAAATATACTAGATTTGATCATCCAATTTTAATGGCTAATTATATATTAGAAAATAAGGATAAGATTGGTTTAGATGAAGAAGATGCAAAATTTTGTGCAGATGTTATAAAAACACATATGGGTTATTGGACAACAGACTATAATGGAGTAGACGTATTAGAAAAACCTAAAACAAAATATCAAAACTTTGTTCATATGTGTGATTATCTAGCTAGTCGTAAATTTTTACTAGTGTCTTTCGATTCTAATAATATAAGTGCTTAAGGCACTTTTTATGTTGTAATAACTAAAATTATTTGTTAATATAATTATAGTGGAGGAAGATAAGTAATGGCCAAAAAAAAGAAAAAATTATCTAAGAGAAAACAAAATATTTTAAAAAAACAACGAAAATTAATCTTATATTGTCTTATCTTAATAATTATAGCTATTGCTTTACTATATTTTATATTTAAAAGTAATCTATTAGTAACAAAAATTAATCAAGAAGCAGCAAGCTTTATTTCATTTAGTAATTCTGATACTACCGATATGTTAAAGATAAATTCAATAAAAAAACTTAGTAATAATCAAGGAAAAAGTAGATTTAATACTAATTATTTAGAATTTGTAGTTTCTAGTTCAACTAATACTAATTATGAAATAATCATCTATCCTCTAAATAATAAAATAGATGACAAGTATATTTATTATTATTTAACTGATTCTAATAATAAAAAAATAGATTATGATAATTTATCAAGTAAAGAAGTAGCTCTTGATGGAGGAAAAATAATTTATACAAGTGAAATTAATGGTAAGAAAAAATTAAAATTAAAAATGTGGGTTAATAATAAATATAAGGCTGGTGTAAAAAATATTGCTTATAAAGTTAAAGTAAATGCTAGATAGGAGGTGCACTATGGCTGGTAAAATAATTGTAATTGAAGGAACAGATTGTTCTGGTAAAGAAACACAGTCTAGGTTACTTGAAGAAAGATTGAATAAAGAAAAAAAGAAGTGCGTTAGGTTTGAATTTCCTATGTATGATACACCTACTGGTAAGATAGTTGGTGGGGCATATCTAGGTAAACCTGAAATAGGTCCCAGCTTTTTTAAAGAAGGAGCAGTAAATGTTGATCCATATGTTATTTCTTTATATTATGCTGCTGATAGAAAATATAATTTACCAAAGATTGAGGAATATTTACAAAAAGATTATTATGTAATATTGGATAGATATACTACTTCTAATTTAGCACATCAAGGTAGTAAGATTCGTGATAAAGATGAAAGATTTAATATGTATCAATGGATTGATAAATTAGAATATTGGCTATTAGGATTACCTAAACCAGATAAAACAATTTTTTTACATGTTCCCCTAGAATTTACACTAGAATTAAGAAAAAACAGAAAAAATATCGATGAACATGAAAAGTCAGTTGATTATTTAAAAAGGTCAGAGGAAGCTTATTTAGAATTAACTGAATTATATAATTGGGATAGAATTGAATGTATAAAAAATGGCCAATTAAGAAGTATAGAAGATATAAATGATGAAATTATTAAAATAATAGAAGATATGTAATAAATCTTCTATTATTTTTTAGTATCCTTATTTTGAGATGGTATTGATATTGTCGGAGATATTGGACTAACTTGACCAGTTGAATGTGTATAGCCTGTATTTGAATAATAATTTTGTAATGTATTAGTAGGGTTATAAACCGGAGGGATTGAACTTATATTTTTTTGTTTATTTATATTATCCTGATTTATGTTAGTTGGTATTGTTACAATTTTATTAGTGTTTATATTATTATTATTTTGTTTATTAATATTTTCTAAATAATTTGGATTTACCTTAGGAATAAATGTATTATTATTTTGTTTAGAATTAGAAATTGTATTATTAACATGTTTATTTATATTAGTGTTATTACTTTGTAAATTATTAGTATTATTATAACTTGGTATTGAGATATTATTTTTATTATTATTTATTGTAGTTGAAGTTTTATTTTGACCTATATTAGTTGGAACTTTTCCAATACTATTATTATTTATATTAGTGTTATTACTTTGTAAATTGTTAGTATTATTAGTTATTACATATGAATTATTATTTTGCTGTTTATTTGGAATACTATATTGATTTTGTAAATTAGAAATATTTGCATTAGGTACAACAACACTATTAGCCTGAGCTGAAGTTACTTTGTAATTATTATTGTTTCTATCTAGAATAGTTGTGTAATTTTGAATTGTTTCTGGTTTATTACTAACTTTATTGGATAAATTATTATTAATATTTTTATTACTACTAATATTATCATTATCTATTACTTCATTATCATTTTCATTATTATTAGAAATGATTTTTTTCAAAAAGTCGCTAATTTCGTTTTCATATATATCATCTGATTCTTCTTCTGTTTCTATTTCAATGTTTCTATAAACTTCTTCAAAGGATGTTTTTCCATTATAACATTTAATCAAGGCATCTTGTAGCATTGTAATGGTTTTACCTGTATATACCATTTTAGATAATTCTTTTTTAGAAATATTTGGATTATTTAAAGCTGCTCTTATATCATCATCAAGTTCCAAGACTTCATGAAAAGCTAATCGGCCATGATATCCATTTCGACAATTTTCACAACCCTTTGGATTGGCATCCCAAAGTTTTTTTACATCCATATGCATAAATTTTTTAAATACTTTTTTCTCATATGGAGTCGTATCTCTTTTAAATCTGCAATGAGGACATAACATTTTAGCAAGTCTTTGTGAAATAATTCCTGTTAAAGCAGTTGATAATAAATATCTTTCAACGTTCATATCAAGTAATCTTTCAACAGTTGATAGAGCATTATTAGTATGGATTGTTGACAAAACTAAATGTCCAGTAATTGATGCACGAACAGCAATTTGGGCAGTTTCAGAGTCACGAATTTCTCCTATTAAAATAATATTAGGGTCTTGTCTTAATATTGAACGAAGTGCTGCTGCAAAAGTCATTCCAATTTCTGCATTAACTTGAACCTGATTAATACCTTCAATATTCATTTCTATTGGGTCTTCGACAGTAATTATATTTTTTTCTGGTTTGTTAAGTTCTTGTAGTATTGAATAAGTTGTAGTTGATTTACCAGAACCAGTAGCTCCTGTTGTTAAAATAATTCCATTTGGTATTTCCATCATTCTTTTTACTTTTTTTAAGTTGTCAGGATGAAAACCTAGACTTTCAATACCTTGTTTACTTCTTGTATAATCAAGTATACGGATAACTATCTTTTCACCCTCATTTAATGGTAATGAAGAAACACGCATATCCAAATATGTTCCACCAAAATCTCCTTTAATTGCTCCATCTTGAGGAAGACGAGATTCAGTTATATTCATGTTTGCAAGTAATTTAAGCCTTGTAGTTAAATTCTTTTCATAAGCTTTAGGTACAAAAGTATAATCTTGACAATCACCATCTATTCTAAATCTAACCATCATTCCATCTTCTCTTGGATCAAAGTGAATATCAGACGCTTTGTGTTTAGAGGCTGCAATAATGATATAATCGGCAATTTGAGTTACTGGAGTCTTTGTAAAATCGAAAGAAACCATAAAACTTTCAACTCCACCTTTGACAATCTTTACATCAGATAGATTCATATTTCAACCCCTTTTCGTTGAATATTAATATTACTCCATAATTAAAAAATCTAACTATGGTATTTTACTAAAATATATTATATAATAATTTTATGATAATAGCAAGAAAAGGGGAGACAAAATGAAAGAAATTACTAGACTAAATAATCATGGCTTCGTACTCGCTGAAACCTTGATAGTTAGCGTTTTTTTAGTAGCAATATTTACAATGATTTATGTCAATTTTTACCCTATAATTGGAGAGTATGAAAAGAGAGAAAATTACGATGATATTGATGGAGAATATGCTGCTTATTGGATTAAAAAATTAATTGAAGATCCTAATTTTAATATTTCTCAACAGGAAAAAGAATCTTTAAATGGAGAGAAGCAATATTTCCGCTTTAAATGTAGTGATTTTTTAGAAAATTCTCCCCAAGAAAGTTTATGTATTAACCTTGTAAAATCTTTAGAAATAGATTGTGATGATAATGATGATAATGGCTCAAATTGTCAGATCTATGTCACTAATTATAGAATTGGATCAGGAGATGGTACAGTCCCTAATAGTTTTAAAAAGACTGTTAGTAATGCCCCAAAAAGTGAGTTTTCAAATGACTTTAAAGAATATATTAATTATCTACCTGATTATAAAAATACCTCTATTGATGGAGCAAAATATAGAGTAATTATCGTAACCCATCATACAAAAGGTTATAATGACTATGTAACTTATTCTAATATCGAGGTGAAAAGAGAATGGTAAAGAATAAATTAAATAATAAAGGAGTTACTACGATTGAAGTACTTATTTCCTTTGTTTTAATTGCTATAATAGCAAATTCTTTATATAGTACTATATCTGCATATAATGATAGAAGAATAATAGAAAATTATAAATCTGAAGTATTAACTTACAAAAATACTATAACTAAAACTATTCAAGATGATTTTATAAAAATAGGTTTATCTTCTGTTAATTATAATAAAACTTATGAAGATTATTCTACTATTTATCAGGTGGATTGTTCATTAAAAGATGGTACAGCAAGACGGTTAATTATTACCCAAAAATATACTAAATCTGATACTCACCCTAATGGTGATCCACATAATGATGATTATTTTATGATTGAATATGGACAACCTGATTTAACTAAGACAAACGCTGATGATCAAAATGCTAAGTTGATTGAATATCCTATTCCAGATATTGGTAGCTATGCTGCAAAATTTGAAAATGAAAAAACAGGGAAAAATGCTATGGATCTAGTTATTAGTAATGTATTAATAGATTTAGGAAATAATAGTTCTACAAAAAACAATAATGTACTATCAATCTATATAGGATTTTATCATCCGGAATTATCAACTAGATATAGTATAAATATAGTCAGTCCTATAAATTATATTCAAAGTAGTACAAGAGGTTAAAATAAAATATATTATAATACATAATATAGTTCCAATAATTCTACCTTGAACAAAATATTTATATTTAATACCAGTATCTGCTAGAATACTTTTTGTCTGTAAGTGAATTGATATTCCACCCATAGAAATAAATAATAAAATAAGTAATCCTCTTAGATAATTATTGCTAATTATAATAGTTGAATATATTCCTCTAGTTAAATCAAATAAACCACATATAATAATATAATAAAATCCTTTTAATTTAAATATTTTTAGAATCATAGAAGATATTAAGTCAAAAAATAAAGATGTTCCATAAATTATAAACATAGTTTTAAAAGAATTATTTATTTCTTTTACTAAGTTAGTTGAAAAATCATTTGAGTAAATATTATTATTAGAAAATTTATTTTTATTACTAAATATTATCATAATAATAAGATTACTAAGAATGATTGAAATTAAAATATTTTTAATAATATATTTATTTTTTATAATCATATTCAATGAACTAAGTATAAATAATGGATTAGGGAAATGAGAATACATAATCATTTTATTAGCACTATCTAAATCAATTATTCCTTTATTTAATAAATCTTTTGTATACTTAGAACCACTAGGGAAGCCACTAAGCATGCTAATTAAATAGACAAATAAATTAGTAGTATTTATATGTAATATATTACTCATAAATTCAATTATTCCATAATCTATTAATAATCCAATAATTATATAAAATATAAAACTTACAGGAAATAATCTTGTTAAAAATAATTTAGAATAATCAAGAACATTATTGATAATTAAATTATTATTAAATAAGTAATATATTAAAATTAATAATAATATAATAAGTATTAGTATGTTTTTATAATTTTTTTTCATATTTTCTCTTTTCTTTGGTATAATTGGTTTAAGGTGAAGATAAATGTTTAAAAGATTTATAAATTACGTAATAAGTTTTATTAAAGAAGAGTATAAGTTTCTTTTATTATTAATTCTTCTCTTAATTATATGTGAGTACCCAATTAATTATTATATTACTACCGGTGGTGGTATTAGTGATGTATCTTCTAGAATTATTGTTGCTAAAAAGAAAAAATCTTCTGGAAGTTTTAATATTAGTTATGTGGAGGAGTTACGTGGTACATTACTTACGTATGGTTTGAGTTATATTATACCAACTTGGGAAAGAGAATCAGCAGATAATTATAAATACGTTGAAGATGAAAGTGTAGAAGATATTAATTTTCGTAGTGACTTAGATTTGAAGGTTGCTAATAGTACGGCTACATATTGGGCTTATACTTTAGCAAATAAACATGTAAAAGAGATTTCATCAAAAATATATGTTATTATGATTGATAATGATAAATATAATAATCCTTTGAAAATACAAGATGAATTAATTTCAATTGATGGAAATAAGTTTTTAAGTTTAGATGAGTATAAAAATTATATACAAACTAAAAGTAAAGGGGATAAGGTCATAATAAGAGCAAAAAGAAAGAATAAAGAAAAAAATCTTTCATGTACAGTATATGAAGATGATAATAAAAAACTAATTGGTGTAGGATTACAAATGTTAAAAGAATATAAAACAGAACCAATAGTAAAAATAAGATTTAAAAAAAGTGAATCTGGACCATCAGGTGGTCTAATTACGACACTTGAAATTTATAATCAATTAACAAAAAAGGATTTAACTAATGGACATATAATCGCAGGAACTGGTACTATTGAAGAAGATGGTGAAATTGGTCAAATTGGTGGTGTAAAGTACAAACTATTAGGTGCAGAAAAGGGAAAAGCAGATTACTTCTTGGTACCAGCAGGAGATAATTATAAAGAGGCGAAAGCGTATAAGAAAAAGAAGAATTTAAAAATAAAATTAATAAAAGTAAAAAATATTAAAGAAGCTATAACAAAATTAAAAAAATTAAAATAGTGCGTGGAAGGAATTATAGAGTATGAAGAGGATAATTAAATTATTATTAATTGGTTTGTTATTGGTGACTTATCAAGTAAATGCTGCAGAATTTAAAGAAATGGAATTAATTCCAGTAAATGAAAAAAGCAATGCCACAGTTACAACAGATCATTTTAAGTATATTGATATTAATTATAATAAAAATAATAATAATATTAGTTTTGGAACAATTAGAAATATTTCATCTGAAAAAAGATTTATTACTGTAACTATTGGTTTATTTGATAGTAAATCAGAAAATATTGGTACAATAAATTATTGCGCTAAAGATGAAAATGAAAATGGTCTTGCTGGAGCAGAGTTGGATATAAATCAAGGGATTTCCTATACTATTTCAGTAGATAAGACATATTTAGCAAAAAATAAAAACTTTAATAATATAAAATATATTAGTATACTAAGTGATAATATTAATTGTAATACTGGTAATGCTTTAGAATATGTTGGACAGAAAGTAGATAAAATTGGTCAAGCTAAGAATAATACTTTAAATAATAGTGAAAAATTATTTGTAAAAATTTTAATATTAATTGGTGGAGTTGGACTTTTTGTTTTTATCTATAATTATATCTTTTCTACTAAATATCAAAACATTGATGGTGAAGATGTTAGAAAAGACTATAACAAATTAAATGAAAAATTAGCTAGACAAAGAGAATATGATGCAATAAATAATCCACCTAAACCTAAACCGGTTAAAAAAAATAAATCAGATAAAGTAATTGCTGAAGAACAATTAGAAAAAAGCAAAGAAAATACTAATTCTTCAGATTTACATAATTTTTATAAATAAAGGAAATGATTTTATGAAGAAGAGATACCTTATAATATTATTTCCCATAATTCTAATAATTATTGGAATAATAATATATTTTGACAATTTTATTTCAGAAAAAGCAATAAATAAAAAGAATGATGCTAATATAATAATAAATAAAAAGAATATTGATACCATTATTAAAAATGATTTATTTAGTGAAAATTTAACTAAAAGTGATATTAAAAAAATATATGGTTATAATATTTCTGATATTATTATTCCTTTTGGTAAAGAAAGCTATTTAGAAAATAAACCAGATGAGTATATAATTAAAGAATATAATTTGAATGTGTATGAAGAATTGATTGATAAATATAAATTAAATGTTAGAAAAAGATTTTTAGATAGTATGAAATATGAATATAAAGAAAATTCTAATGGTAATTTAAATTTCAAAATAATTCCTTGGTATTATTTTTATTATTCAACTGATTTAAATGCTTTAACTGATTATATTTTGACTTATATTAATTATGATAAAAATAAAATAGAATCAAATAATGATGAATATTTAGCTTACGAGTATCAGGCTAAAGCAATTTCTGTAATGATTATGGATGCTTATTTGGAAAATTATGATAATAGAGATAATGATATAATAAACTTTTCAATGAAATTTAATAAAGAGAATGTTGAAAAAAATGAAATGTATAATTTACTAATAAGTATGGAGGGATTAAATTCAGAAAAGGCTAGCTTGAAATATGGTACTGAAGAGCGTCAACAAGAAAGAGTAGCAAAATATCTAGATGAATCGTTTTCTAAAGGAATAGTTGATAAGACAAACCCTTTAAAAATAAGATAGTGAAAGTGTGTGAAGTGTATGAATGAAAAAAATGGTTTTACGTTGGTTGAATTATTGGTAACAATGATAATTTTAGGTATAATTAGTGCTTTAGCTTTTCCTATGTTAAGAGGGCTTAAAGAAAGTAATGATAAAAGAAAGTATAAAGCTTATTCTGATTCTGTTTTATTAAGTGCAAAACTATATGTTGATTCATATGGTGAAGATTTATTTGGTAGAAGAAGATCAGGCGTTCAATGTATTGAGTATAAAGATTTAAAAAATAAGATGCTGCTAAAAGATATTGGAGATAATAACATTTCTTGTAATTCTTCAGATACAGTTGTTCAAGTAACTAAATTAAATGATATTTATGTTTATGATGTTAGATTAGGTTGTGGTGATAAGAATGCAAATAATAATCCATTAGAAGGTAATGAAATTAAAACTTATTATCCTTCAAATAAAAAAATGGATTGTAGTGAACTTTCTACTTTACAATATAGTTTAAATTTTGATCCTTTAAATCATAAAAATTATGATAAAAGAAGTTTATCTGTTACTATTTCTCTTACAAGTTTAACTGGAATAAATAATAATTATAATGAACTTTTTTATAAATGGACAAAAAATGTTGATGGAAGTGCTGGTGAATGGAAAAAATTAAATTTTGATATCCCATCAACAAAGAAGCAATTAAATGATTTAAAGTCCGGTATAATTAAGAAAATAGTTGTAAAAAAAGACTTAATGATACCAAAACAAACAGGATCATGGTATTTAGTTGTAGAAGAAAGAGGAATTCAAAATGCTGTTGGAGATAGAATTACAATTGATGGTGAAAATCCAAAAATAGGTGGTCCATATATGATAGATAGGACTCCTCCTACGTTTTCTGTTGGATATGAAAATAATGATTCATCATGGGCTCAAAGTAAAACAGTAGAAATATTTAACTCAAATGATGATGGTAAATTACCAGAAAAACCATATTCATTTGATAATGGTAAAACTTGGGAAAGCAATGTTAAAAAAACATATACAAATAATCAAAAAATTACTGTAGTTGTAAAAGACTTAGCTGGCAATATATCAAAAAAGGTATTTACTATTGATAAAGTTGATAGAATTTCTCCAGTTTGTCAAGTTTTAAAATCAAATCTTAATAGTACAAATGGAGTAACAGCAAGTTTTAAATGCTCTGATTCACAAAGTGGAGTTGCTAGATGTGAACCAACACATAATAATTTAAAAGCAAGTGTTTCATATACAATTTCAGATAATGCTGGAAATAAGGCTCTTTGTAAAGTAACTGTTACTAGTAAAAGGCAATATAGAAAAAGAAGCTGTAATATTGGAAAGAGGTGTTCTGGGGCTGGATGTGAAAGATATAAGTCTTGTAGAAATTCTGCTTGTGGGGTTGCTTCTTATAATTATTGTAGAAGTAGTGGTTGTGGATGGAATAATTGTCTTACCAGAACCTATGATTGTTATGCTGGATATGTAAGTAGATACTATAGTAATAATTGTAAGAACTAATTCTACATGTTCTAATATGTGTAAACGAAGAGGATATACTTCTGGATATTATGATGAATCATCAAAATTTTGTGGATGTTTAAGAAAAAAATGTGCGTGTAAAAGTTGCTCAAAAAGTATAAAGAGTAATTGTGCTGGCAAAAGATGGAATTGTCATGGTGGATGGAATAGTTGTAGAACACCAGCATGTGGAATAAATTTATATAAATCATGTCGTACTTCTTCATGTGGATGTGAGTTATATAGAGCAAATATAAGTGTTTGTGGATGTGCAGCATGGAATGCATACTCTGGATGGTCAGATTCAAATAAAAATTTCTGTACAAATTCAAATTCATGTCAAGGCCAAACAAGAATAATTTATTATTAATAAATTAATAAAAACTCTATTTAATTTAGAGTTTTTATTTTTAAAATAACATATAATATATTGGTGATATTATGTCAAAAGAAACATTTAAGTCCTTTGCAAGACTTCATCCAGAACTG
>CACYRE010000020.1 GCA_902776735.1 uncultured Erysipelotrichaceae bacterium
TCCAGCAACATACACAGGAGTATTTGATGACATTAGAACACTTTTCACAACAACAAAAGAAGCTAAGATGTTTGGATTCGGTAAAGACAGATTTTCTTTCAATGTTAAAGGTGGAAGATGTGAAGCTTGTCGAGGAGATGGAGTTAAAAAAATTGAAATGCATTTTCTTCCTGATGTATATGTTCCTTGTGAAGTTTGTCATGGAACTCGTTATAATCAAGAGACACTTAACATAAAATATAAAGGAAAAAATATTGCTGAAGTACTTAATATGCGTGTATCAGAAGCATTAGAATTCTTTGACAATGTTCCAAAAATAAAAAATAAATTAAAAGTCTTAGAAGAAGTAGGATTAGGTTATATCAAACTAGGACAAAGTGCTCCAACACTATCCGGTGGTGAAGCTGAAAGAGTAAAACTTGCTAAAGAACTTCAAAGAAAAGCCACGGGTAAAACCCTATTTGTCCTAGATGAACCAACTACCGGACTTCATACTGATGACATCAAGAGATTACTTGCAATTCTTCAAAGAATAGTAGATAATGCAATTCTTCAAAGAATAGTAGATAATAAAGATACAGTAGTTGTAATTGAACACAACCTTGATGTTATAAAAGTTGCTGACTACATCATTGATTTAGGACCAGAAGGCGGCGACGAAGGCGGAAATATTGTCGCAACTGGAACTCCAGAAGAAGTATCTGAAGTAAAAGAGTCATATACTGGACAATTTTTAAAAAAGATTCTTAAGAGGTGAGAAAGTGCAAATAGTACTTAAAGAAAAAAATAAAATAAGAATAAATAAGTTGATTGATTGGTTATTATATTTTATAGGTTATACAGTTGTTTTCATCCTAGTAACTTCACTTTTTGATAGTATAAAGATAGATAGTAATCATCTAATACTTTGGTCAATACTAATAGTCTTAATAATTTACTTATTAAATAAAACTATTAAACCCATATTGGTAACACTAACTATACCTATAACTGGAATCACCTTAGGCTTATTTTATCCATGTATAAATGTCTTTATTTTAAAATTAGTAGATTGGTTATTAGGACCACACTTTCAAGTAACTAACTTATATATAGCTTTCTTTGCCGCCATTCTTTTATCAATTATCAATTTTATTGTCGAAGAAATAATTAAAAGTATTATTAATAAGGTGAAAACCCATGCATGACACACTATTTAAAATAGGGCCTTTTTCTCTTAAATATTACTCTTTTTTTATCTTTCTTGGTATGTTGGTAGCTTGCTTTCTAATTTTTAAAGAAGCAAAAAGGAAAAAAATAAATGAAGACTTATTAACTAATATTTTATTTTATGGAATTATTATTGGAATATTAGGTGCAAGATCCTATTATGTTCTATTTAACTTAGATTATTATTTAAAAAATCCCTTAGAGATATTTATGATTTGGCATGGAGGTTTAGCAATTCATGGAGGCTAGATATTATTGTTGTTGGAGTAATAATTGCTCAAAGTATTGGTCGTTGGGGTAACTTCTTTAATCAGGAAGCATATGGTCCAGTAACTTCATTAAGTAATTTAAAAAGTATGCATCTACCAAATTTTATAATTAAAGGTATGTATATAGATGGCTCATATCATGAACCAACATTCTTTTATGAATCAGTTATTTCACTACTTGGTTTTATAGTTTTAATCTTAATTAGAAAACTAAAAAATTTAAAAGTAGGAACTTTAACAGGAATATATCTAATCTGGTATGGAATAGAAAGATTTATTATCGAGTCACTTAGAACAGACTCTCTAATGCTTGGAAATATAAAAGTAGCTCAATTAGTATCACTTATTTTTATAATATTTGGTATAATAGTAACAATATTTAGTTTTAAAAAGAATATTCTATATCATAGGGACAATTTATAAGGAGGCAGCGTATGTATAAAAAAGTAGTTGTCATGGGTGGAGGAACAGGAATGTCATATCTACTCAGAGGTTTAAAAGATTTTCCAGTTGATATAACAGCGGTAATTACCGTATCTGATAATGGAAGATCTACTGGTAAATTAAGGAAAGAGTTTCATACTCCAGCTGTTGGAGACATAAGAAAAGTAATAACCAATCTTTCTCAAATTGATGAACCAATTAAAGAAATGATGTCCTATCGCTTTAAAACATCAAGTGATTTGGATGGACATGCTGTAGGTAACTTAATATTAACAGCAATGTTAAACATCACAGGTTCTCTTACGGAATCAATTAAACAATTAAGTAAATTACTAGATGTTAGACATAAAGTCCTACCAATATCTGAAGACTCCGATCTAACATTAATGGGGCTTGATAAAGATGGAAACATTATTGAAGGAGAAGAACAAATTACCGAAGCCCATCATCAATTTGAAAAAATATTTTACAAAAAAGAGCCAAAAGTATTAAATGAAGTATTAACTTCTATTAAAGAAGCCGACTTAATAATATTTAGTATGGGTAGTTTATATACTAGTATTTTACCAAATATTATTTGTAAAGAAGTAGAAGATGCCCTAAATAAAACAAAGGCACCAATTATGTATACATGTAACATAGTAACTCAACCAGGAGAAACAGATAACTTCACAGTAGGAGATCACGTAAAACTTTTAAATAGATATTTAGATAAAAAGAAAGTAAATGTCGTAATAGCAAACAATGCAAAAATAGATGAAGAAATGGCTAAAAAATATGAAAGTGAAGAACAAAAAGATCCTGTTTTGATTGATTATTCTGAGTTAGAAAAAATTGGGGTTGAATTGATTGAACACGATTTACTAACAATTGATGATAATACTTTAAAACATGATAGTTTAAAATTAAGTTCTCTTATCTTTTCATATTTAATGAGAAAATAATGTCATTTACTGTAAAAATAAAAGAAGAAATATCTAATATTAAAAGTACTAAATCAGAACTTATTGCCGAAGTTTCTGCTTATATAAAAAATAATGGAGTAATAACAGCCGATAAAATAACACTTGATACAGAAATAAAATCAGTAGTCGATAGAATGGTTGATTCAATTAAATTAATAACTGATATTAATCCTAAAGTAGAAGTAATAGGAAACTTAAATTTCAGTAAGAATAGTCTATATCAAATAACTATTTCTGAAAATACAAATGCCCTATTAAAAGACTTAGGTATACTTGATGAAAATAATAAAAGATTACCTATTGTTCCAGAATATATTGTTGGAGCCAATGAAGAAATTAGAGCTTATATTAGAGGCGCCTTTTTTGCAAGTGGTAGTGTAAGTGATCCAAAAGTATCTAGGTATCATTTTGAATTACTTACCCAATTTAGAGAAGAAGCAGTATTTTTACAAAAACTATTAAATTTATTTGATTTAAATGCCAAAATATTAAGTCGTGAAAAAGGTTATATGATATATATTAAAGAATCAGAAAAAATAAGTGATTTATTAAAATTAATAGGTGCCAATAATGCAGTCATGTATTATGAAAATATAAGAGTTTATAGAGAACAAAAAAATAAAACTAATAGATTAAACAATATGGAACAAGCAAATACCGATAGAGCCTATGAAACAGCTAATGAACAATTAAAGCAAATTGAAATAATTGAAAAAAATGATGGTATTAATTTGTTAGATGATCGAACAAAAATTGCCTTAGAATATCGTAAAAAATATCCAGAGTCTTCCATGAAAGAATTAGCTGAAATAATAACTGAAGAAACAGGAAAACATTTATCAAAATCTGGTATTAATCATCGCTTTAGAAAAATAAAAGATCTAGCTGAATCATTTGAAAAAATGAAAATACAAAATAAACTCTAATTATTTTAAAATTTTATCAATAAGCCCAAACTCTATTGCGTCACCTGTTGTCATATAATAATCTTTTTCAATTACACTCTCAATTTTTTTGAGAGTTTTTTTTGTGTTTTTTGCTAATATTTTATTTAATTTATTTTGTAATATGATAATTCTGTCAGTTGTATTTTTTAATTCACTTGTTTGACCTTCTACTCCACTTAATATTTGGTGAATCATAATTTCTGTATTTTCTTCAGCATATCTTTTACCAAATGTCCCACTAGACAAAAGGAAAGCACCCATACTAGCCACCATACCCATACCAACCGTGCAAATATCACTTTTAACAAGTTTCATTGTGTCATATATAGCCATTCCACTAGAGACATTTCCACCAGCTGAATTAATATATAAATAAATATCATTATGAGATAAAGAATCTAAATATAATAATTGTGCAACAACACTAATTGCTAAATTATCATCAATTGTTCCAGTAATAAAAATAATTCTAGATTCCAATAATTTAGAGTAAATATCACAACCATTACTATTTTTGTCATAAATAACAGGTATTAAATTCATAATTCACCTTTAATCAAATACATGATTCCTTTCTTATTTTATTAAATTATAGTGTCAATCTATAAAAAATATGCATATAATATTATTACAAAATATGCTATACTTAAAATATACAAAATAAAGGGGACATGTATATGATAGATACTGTACAAGTAACAATTAATAATAAATTATATAATTATAGTAAAGATGTAACTTTATTAGAAATATATAAAGAACATCAAACGGAATTTAAATATCCAATAATTTTGGCTAGAGTAAATAATAGATTACGCGAATTATCAGCCAAAATAAAAGAAAATTCAACAGTAGAATTTATTGACTTAACATCACCAGAAGGAAATAGAGCTCATATTAATGGCCTAGTTTTTATGATGATTTATGCTGTAAATAAATTATATGGTAAAAGTGCTAATATTGTCGTACAACATTCATTAGATAAGGGAATTTATATTCAAACAACATTTAAATTAAATGAAGATGTTTTATTAGAAATAAAAAATTTAATGAATGAGATAGTAAAAAAAGACTTACCAATTACTAAGGTTACAATTGATAGAATTGAAGCTATGAATTATTTTAAAGCTATTGGTAATGAAACAAAAGCTGAAACTTTAAAATATATTACAGATAATTATATAACTTTATATCGTTTAGGTAATATCTATGATTACTTTTATAATTTGATGCCACCTTCTACCGGAAAATTAAAAGATTTTGATCTTACTTATATTAAAGAAAATGGACTCTTATTACGTTTTCCAACGGTTTATATAAATAACAGAATAGAAAAATATCATCCACATCCACATATGTTTGAAGTATTTGCCGAATATAGAGAGTGGGCCAAATTAATCGGTGTCAGCAACTCTGTTGATTTAAATCGCATAGTTTCAACAGGTAAAATTAGTGAATTAATAAAAATTGATGAAACACTTCAAGGTAATAGACTTTTAAATATTGCTAAATCTATTAATAATAAGAAAAATAAAGTTAAAATAGTTTTACTAGCAGGACCATCATCATCTGGTAAAACAACAACCTCTAAGAAATTATGCATGTACTTAAAAAGCTTTGGACTTAATCCTAAGACTTTAGGAATGGATGACTATTTTGTTGAAAAGAAATTTACTCCAAAAGATAAAAATGGTAATTATGATTTTGAATGTTTAGAAGCACTTGACTTAAATTTATTTGACAGAGTTGTTTCTGAACTACTAGAAGGAAAAAAGGTAAAGGTACCTTCTTATAACTTCGCTTTAGGTAAAAAGGAATTTAACAGTGATATGCATCTAAAAGATAAAGATATTTTAATTATAGAAGGAATTCATGCTCTTGATCCTAAAATACTTCCAAGTATTCCCAGAGAGAAAAAATTTAAAATTTACATATCGCCATTAACTGAGTTAAATATTGATAATCATAATCGTATTTCAACATCCGATAATAGACTTTTAAGAAGAATTATCCGTGACAATAGAACTAGGAATTATAATGTTGAGGAAACTATTAAACAATGGCACAGTGTAAGAATTGGTGAAGAAAAATATATTTTCCCATATCAAGATGAAAGTGATGCCACAATTAATTCTGCTGCTATCTATGAAATTGGTGTTCTAAAGACTTATGCTGAACCATTATTATATTCTGTAGAAAGTGATTCTCCATATTATGAAGAAGCCAAAAGATTAATTAATTTTCTAAGACTTTTTTTACCAATACCTTCTGAGTCCATCCCAGAAGATGCCGTAATACGAGAATTTATTGGTGGAAGTTATTTTGAATAATTAACATTTATTGTGGAAAAATTAATAATTATTATTAAATAATTTATCTTAAATATAATAATAAGCAAAATATGTGGATAAAATATTATTAATTAAATATTCACAATATCTGTTAATAACTATAAATAATTAATAATTATTAATTTAATTAACCCTACTTATAAAAATTAAATTAATTAATATAATAATAAATATAATAAGTTTACACACTAAAATAAAAAAATAATTGTAATCTATTGAAAGAAAATAAGGAAAAATATATAATGAAAATATAGGAGGATTGAAATGATAAAAGTAGCAATCAATGGATTTGGAAGAATTGGAAGATTATGTTTTAGATTGATGGAGGAAGATGAAAATTACGAAGTCGTTGCTATTAATGATTTAACAGATGCTGAACAATTAGCCTATTTACTAAAATATGATACTAATCAAAGAAATTATAGAATTGATGAAATTACAAGTGATGGAGACTATATTGTAGTAGGAGATCATAGAGTAAAAGTTTACTCTGAAAAAGACCCAGCTATGTTACCATGGAAAGATTTAGATGTTGATGTAGTATTTGAGTGTACTGGCCTATTTACATCTGAAGAAAAAGCCATGGCTCATATCAATGCTGGAGCAAAGCATGTAATTATAAGTGCTCCTGCTAAAGGTGATGTTAAGACAATAGTTTATAATGTAAATCATACCTTATTGACAGGAGAGGAAAAAATTATTTCTGCTGCATCTTGTACTACAAACTGTCTTGCACCTGTTGTAGACGTACTTGATAAAGTCTTTGGAATTAATAAGGGGTACATGACAACAGTTCATGCTTATACTAACGACCAAGTAACCCTTGATGTTGCTCATAAAAAAGGAATTAAAGCTCGTCGTGGAAGAGCCTGTGCTGCTAATATTGTTCCTACCTCAACTGGTGCTGCTTCAGCTATCGGAAAGGTTTGTCCAAATCTTGACGGAAAATTAGAAGGAACAGCTATGCGTGTACCAGTACCAACTGGTTCAGTTGTTGATTTGGTTCTTGAACTAGGAAGAAATACAACAGTAGAAGAAATTAATAATACATTAAAAAATGCTCAAAACGATACTTTGAAATATACAGAAGACCCAATTGTTTCAAGTGATGTTATTGGAAGACGTTGTGGATCACTTGTCGATGGACTATTAACAAGTATTGTTGAAGTAGATGGAAAACAACTAGTAAAAGTAGTTTCTTGGTATGATAATGAAATGAGTTATACTGCCCAAATGGTAAGAACAGCAAAATATTTAATGTCATTATAAGGGTATAATACCCTTTTTTTTAAATTTATTTTTTGATATACTAAAATAGATTGGAGAATTTAACATGAAAACAATAAGAGATTTTGATTTAAATGATAAAAAAGTACTTATAAGATGTGACTTTAATGTTCCAATGAAAGATGGAAAAATTGTTGATAATACAAGAATTATAGGAGCTTTACCTACAATTCAATATGCAATAGACCACAATGCTAAAGTAATCTTACTGTCACACTTAGGTAGAATTAAGGAAGAAGCTGATTTAGCTAAGAACGATTTATCATCAGTTGCCGAAGAATTAGCTGAGCTATTAAAAAAAGATATTTTATTTAGTGAAAAAACAAGAGGAGAAGAACTAGAAGCAACTATTGATAGCATGCAAGATGGTGACGTTTTATTAATTCAAAATACTCGTTATGAAGATTTAGATGGTAAAAAAGAAAGCAAAAATGATCCAGAACTTGGAAGATATTGGGCATCTCTTGGAGATTTGTTTGTAAACGATGCTTTTGGAACAATTCATAGAGCTCATGCTTCCAATGTAGGAATTGCTAGTAATTTGGACTCATGCATAGGTTTTTTAATTGAAAAAGAATTGAATGCTCTAAGTATTTTAGATAATCCTGAACATCCATTTGTTGTTATAATGGGAGGAGCTAAAGTAGCAGATAAGATTGGAGTAATTGAAAATTTAGTTACAAAAGCAGATAAAATATTAATTGGTGGCGGAATGGCTTTCACCTTTCTAAAAGCTAAAAATATTGAAATTGGTAAATCTTTACTAGATGAAGAAAATATTGATTTTTGCAAAAAAATGTTAGAAAGATATGCTGATAAAATTGAATTACCAATTGATGTTGCTGTAACTAATGAATATACTAATGACGAAAAATATCGCACAAAATCTGTTGATAATATTTCAAATGATGAAATGGGACTAGATATTGGACCAGAAACTGTGGAAAAATATGAAAAAATTCTTGCTACTGCTAGAGTTGTTATATGGAATGGCCCATTAGGAGTTTATGAATTCGATAAATATAAAAAAGGAACTGACGATATTTTAAAATTTATAGTTGACAATAATATTAAAACAATATTAGGTGGGGGAGACATTGTTGCAGCTGCCTCAAATGCTGGATTAAAAGATAAAGTTTATCATGCTTCAACTGGAGGTGGGGCCACTCTAGAATATTTGGAAGGAAAGAAGTTACCAGGTTTAGAAGCAATTAAGTAGGGGTGATAGAGTTGAGTACCGAAAGACTATTTTTAGTAGATCCTTTTGATGAAGATCATAAAAAATTAATAACAGATTTTGAGAAAGAACAGGGAATTCAAAGGAATATAAGTGAATATTTAGAAAAAATAAAAAGTTCAACACGCGAAGACTATAAAAAAATCAAGACGACAACCAATGAAATTAATGAAGTTTTATTTATTGAATCATCTAAACAAATAAAGGATTTGTGCTTTATATCAGGAGAAAAAGATATAAGTACTTGTATAATAGTCTTTTCAGCTCTTAAAGTAAAACCTAAAGTACGAAAGCTAATTTCTTTAGCAACTGATTTTGCCTTTCATACATTAGGTATGAAAGAAGTATTTATCAGAGTAGATATAAATGATAAAAATATGGTTGAAAATTTAAAAGATGAGAACTTTGAAAGTTTAGGAATTGAAAATGGCAATTTTTTATATCTTAAAGAATATGAAGAATCTAAAAGAAATCAAAGGAAAATTTCATGAAAGTAATAAATAATCTAAAAAAAAATACAATTATTTTACTTTTTATAACAATCTTAATTTTATATATAGTTTTAAAAGATGATTGGATAAACATAATAAACACCTTAAAGACAATAGATATTAAACTAATATGTTTATCATTCCTTTCATTCTTTCTTTCCGTATCAATAAAAGGTTATTCTAATTATTTAATAATTAATCAAAAAGACAAAATTTCACTTAGAGAAGCTATTAAACATAATATTATAATTCAGTTTTTTAATGGAATAACTCCATTTTCAACAGGTGGACAACCCATGGAAATATATATGATTACAGAGCACAACATTTCTCTTCCAAAAGCTACTAACTACTCTGTTCAAAGTTTTATTTTTTACCAACTAGCCTTAGTTATATGTGGAATATTTGCTATAATATATAATTTTGTTTTTAAGATATTTCCTAAAGTTAAATATTTGAAAATACTAGTTTTTCTAGGATTTATCATTAATCTTTTGGTAGCTTTAATTTTACTATTAATTGCTAACTCTAAAAAATCAACAAATAAATTTTGTAATATTACTAAAAAAATATGTCATAAATTTAAAATTAAGAAAAAAGATTCTGAAATAGAAGAAAAATTCATGGACTTATACAATGGTTTTAGACAATTATCTAAAAACAAGGCCTTAACAATAATAGGAATAGGACTAAATATTGTCAGTTTACTATTTCTTTACCTAGTACCATTATTTATAGTCTATAGTATGGGAGACTTTACTAGTTTAAATATTGCAGAAACATTGACTAGTTCTGCATACATTTTCCTAGTCGGAGCCTTTATTCCTATACCTGGATCAAGTGGAGGTATTGAATATGGTTTTACACAATTTTTTGGTAATTTTATACCCAAAAATAAAATATCAGCAGTTCTTTTAATATGGCGTTTTATAACCTACTATTTGGCTGTTGCTTTAGGTGGAATAGTATTTAGTCTTGAAAAGAAGGTGAAATAATTGCGTATAGGTATTTTTAGTGAAACGTATACTCCATATATTAGTGGATTAGTTACAAGTGAAGTAATGCTTAAGCATGCACTTGAAAAAGAAGGTCATATAGTTTATGTTGTAACAGCTAATATTGAAAGTTTTAAATATGAATATGATGAAAAAGAAAGAATTTTAAAAATTCCTGGCTTTCCAACAGGTATCTATGATTCACGCCTAACAAGTATTTACCCAGTAAAAGCTGCAAATATGATAAAATCATGGCACCTAGATGTAATTCATTCCCAAACTGAATTTGCAATTGGCACATTTGCAAGAATTATTGCCAAACAATACAATATTCCCTTAGTTCATACCTATCATACTATGTATGAAGATTACATTTATTATGTAACTAAAGGATACTTTGAAAAATCAAGCAAAAAACTTTTAGAATATTTTACAAAGTTTTATTGTGAAACAACAGCTACTGAACTTATAGTACCTACAACGAAAACATATAAGTTATTCACCGAAAAATATAAGTTTGATAAAAATATTCATATTATTCCTACCGGTATAGAAGTAGAAAGATTTTTTGCTGAAAATATTAAAAAAGAATATATAAATGACTTAAGAAATAGAATAGGTTTATCTAAAAAAAATTTTGTAATAATTTTTGTTGGACGATTAGCCGAAGAAAAAAACATTGAATTTTTAATTAATTCTCAGAAAGAACTAAATAAAAAGTATAAAAATATTAAGTTATTAATAGTAGGTGATGGTCCAGATAAAGAAAAATATGAAGAATTAACCAAACAACTTAATTTAGAAGAAAATATTATTTTTACTGGAAAAGCTGCATGGAATGACATGCCATATTACTATCATAATGCAGATGTTTTTGCAACTGCATCAAAAACAGAAACTCAAGGTTTAACAGTAATAGAAGCTATGGCATCAGGCGTAGTCCCTGTCTGTTTAGAAGATGAAGCTTTTCAAAGTATGGTAACAGACAAACTAAATGGACTATTTTTTAAAACAAACAAAGATTATGAAAATATAATTTTTAATTTATATGATAATAGACAAAAACTTAAGTGGTATGACAAGCAGGCGAGAATTCAATCTGAACACTATAGTTCTAAAAATTATGCAGATCGTGTTTTAGAAGTCTATAATCGAGCAATAAAAGAAAAAAAATTAGAATATCGTTTTGGTTTTATTTCTAAATTATATCAAACAATTAAAAGGAGGTTTCAATGATAATAGCTTTAAATAATAAATCTAATTTAACTAAGCAAGAATTTATTAAATATCAGGAACAACTTTCAAATATTAATACATCAAATAAAATGATTTTATGTCCCACATTTTTAAATATAAGTCAATTTAATTTATCTAATTTTTCTCTAGGGTCACAAGATGTCAGTGCAACAAATGATGGTGCATATACTGGAGAAATATCAGCCAAAGATTTAAAATCTTATAATGTTGAATATGCAATAATTGGTCATAGTGAAAGAAGAGCATATCAAAAAGAATCATTTGAAGAAATAAATGCCAAAATAAAAAAATTATTAGAAAACAATATAACTCCAATTTTATGTGTAGGTGAAACAAAAAAAGAAAAAGAGCAAAATAAAACTAAAGAAATAATTAAAAAAGAATTAATGACAGCCATTGTAAATTTAAAAAATGTTGATAAAAATAAAATAATTATTGCCTATGAGCCTATTTGGTCAATTGGGACAGGCATTATACCAAATAATAATGAAATAACAGAAGTTTTCGAATATATCAAAACATTTCTTCCAAACAATAAAATACTATATGGTGGCAGTGCCAATGAAGAAAATATTACTACTTTAAAACAATGCAATATAATAGATGGTTTTCTTCTTGGAGGCATAAGTTTAAAGCCAGATAAGTTAAAAATATTTGTTTCAAAATTAGAAAAATAAGTAGAAAACAATAATTTATTCGACAAAACTTGTCTATTTTTTACTTTATCTTTTTTATCATCTATTATATAATTAAAATACGAGATAAAAAGATAAAGAGGAGAGAATATGAATAAAATAAAATTATTAGTTATTGATGATAATAGCAGTTTAGTTAAAATGATAGAGGAGTACTTTTCCAAGACTACAAATATCGAAGTATCCTTTGTAGCAAATAATGGAGAAGATGGAATAGATTTAATAAATAAACACCAAGAAGAAGTTGACTTAATATTACTTGATTTAGTAATGCCTAAAGTAGATGGTATAGAAGTATTACAATATCTTAAGGAGAAAGGAATAGATAAAAAAGTTATAGTTTTAACATCATATAATTCTCAAGAAATGATTCGAAAAGTTTCAGAACTTGGAGCAAACTATTTTATGTTAAAGCCATTTGAACTTACAACACTAAGAAACAAAATAGAAAAAGTATATGGAAATAGTGAAAATTCGTCGGAAAACTTAGATTATTTTCAAAATAATTTGCAAATATCCATTTCCAAAACACTTCACGAACTTGGTGTGCCCTCACACATTAAAGGATATCAGTACATTCGTGAGGGGATAACCTTGCTTTTTAAAAATCCTGACTATATAGGAGGTATAACTAAAGAATTATATCCAACAATTGCTAAGACATTTGATTCAACAGCTTCTCGTGTCGAAAGAGCTATTAGACATGCCATTGACATAAGTTGGAATAGAGCTAATTGGGATCTTATGGTTGATTTATTTGGTTATACTGTAGACATCGATGGAGCTAAACCTACTAATTCTGAATTCATCGTAACTATTGCAGATAAATTAAGACTAGAATTTAATCAACAAATTACAAACTAAAAGTGCAATATTTATTATTACACTTTTTATTTTGAATTATTTTTTTCATTTTGAATTAATTGATATTTTTTAATTAATTCCTTATCTTTATCAGATAATTTTTCATTCTTTTTTATTTTTGAAATAGCCTCACATAAACTATAAAATTTTGATCCACTGAAGTTATCTTGAAAAACATAAAATAAATCATTCATAGCATTAAAATTATCTTCACCAACAACATCAAAAATATGCCTCATATTACCATTAGATCTACTTTTAATAATATCTTCTTTATATTCATTAAAAAAACTATCTACAATAAAATTAGTATGTTCATAGCTAGTTAAGCCTTTATACATAAAGTCCCTTTGTCCATTAAAAATATGAATATTATTTTTTTGCATTTTTGCACATATCTCTTGAGTAATCTTTTCATTAATTATTTCATTAAATAGTTCATATTCTCTTTTATTATTACTTGATACATCATTAGTTAAATCATCTTCCATTATATCCCAACCACAAACATACTCAGCTTTATTATTCATAACTCCCTTTAAAGTAAGTTCATATAAATGGTTAAATTCATGTATTATTTTATGATCAGTACCTTCTAAATCATAACCAATTCCAATTGTTACAACAGGAGCTAATGCAAAAGAGCCATCTATTTCTCTAACATAAGTTGAGTTATTGGCTAAAGCAGAATTTCCTTTAAATAATATATCTTTGGGTTCATTCAAATTTATTGCATCAAAATCTTTTTGTTCTTTATATATGTCAATATAGGACTTTGTATTTTTAATAAATTCTTGATAGGCTAATTCATTATATTTATTTTTATCATTAATTAGCTTGTCAACTCTTTCAACACTAGGAAAAGAAACATTTGCATTTACATAATCATCATAGTTAGAGCCTAAGTTAATTCCCATAGAATTAAAGTATTTAACACGATTATATTTTATTTCTTTTTTTTCAAAATCCCTTCCATTTAATAACTTATCATTAGCAACACTACTAAAAAAGTCAAGATATCCATTTCCATAACCAGATCCAAATATACCTTCAATTTTTTCTCTATCTTTAAAATTATATAGTTTATCATCCAAATAATCATTAATTACATTTTTTAAATTATCATCTAGTAAATCAAGATTATTTTGAATAAATTCCTTTTTATATTTCTTTTTAATACTTGAATATAACTTCTTTAATGATTCTGAATATTTAATATAGCTATCATAGTCTTTTAAAAATTCATTATATTCATTATAAATTTTATCAATTAACTCACTATCTCTAACTAAATTTAGTATTTCTTCATCATTTAAATACTGATAAAAATTAGATAAAGTTATTTTTGGATTAATTTTGCTTATTAACTCACTAGCTCTACGAAACTTTATTTCAAGATTATTATTATTTTTATTTTTATTATTATATTCATTAATATATTCTTTATAAAAATCGTTGAAATATTTAATCGGAACATAGTAATCAAAATTAAAAATATTTCCTAATAAATCATTTGTACTTAAATTACTATGCTTATTTTTTTCAAATTCCTCAACTAACTGAGAAGTAATATCTTTTTTTAACTTAAGTATTAGACTACTTAAACTTTCTGAGCTAATTGGAGATACAACAAGAGCATTACTAAATTTAGTGGATATCTCATCCCTCTTATCTTCACCATAATATGCAACAAATGCTTCAATTATTGTAGGAAGCATTTTCTTTATATAATTATTACTATCAAAAAATGCCATATAATTTTTCATACTAGTTCACCTAACAAAGCTTTAAAATCACTGTAGTTTTCAGGATAATTTCCTTTTCCCTTATATATAATATTTTCATTATCTGTAATTAATTCAATAATAAACTCTTCACTATCAAATTTATTATCCCTACCATAATCATATTTCCATAGTATAATCATATTAATAAGCTTGCTAATAATTTCGTAATTAAATTTAATTTCTATATTATTATTTTTAATTTTATTATTAAGTACATCTATATTAATATTTAAATTATTAAGACCTAAAATATTAATATTAATTTCTTTTAGCATACTACCTCCTCTATCTTACAAATATATTATATCAAATAATTAACCAAATAATATGAGTTATATGATAAATTTAATAATATGAATTATAAGATAATTTTATTGACAAAAAAATAAATTATAAGTATACTTAATTTATAAAATGTGTGAGGTGATAGCAATAAATGGAACGTAAAATTGATAATTTTTTTCAAAAATGGAAAGTAGATTCTATAAGAAAACCATTAATTATTTATGGACCAAGACAAATTGGTAAAACTTACTCTGTTCTAGAGTTTGGAAAAAAAGAATACAAAAATTTAATCTATTTTAATACACATAATAATAAAAACATCATTGATTTATTTATAAAAGAAAAATCAACTGAAAAAATTATTCTTAATCTTTCTCTACTATCAGGTGAAACAATTCTTAAAGAAGATAGTTTAATAATATTTGATAACATTGAAGACATAGAAATTGCCAAAGGATTTAAATTATTTGGTAGCGAACATAGTAAATATCATATTATTGGTATTTTAGCTAAAAAAGAGAAATTATCAGAAATTATGGGAGAAGAGCTACAATTTAAAAATATGAATGAGATGGACTTTGAAGAATATCTATGGGCTCATAACGAAAAAAGTTTATCTGAATTAATAAAAGAATCATTTAATAAAAGAAAGACTTGTCCATTTCATAAAACAGCCCTAGAATTATTTCAAAGCTATATATTAACGGGAGGTCTACCAGAAGTAATTGCTGCAGAATTAGCCGGTCAAAATGAATATGTTCTAGATTCTATTAAACAAAAACTTCTCGATGTCTATTTAAAAGAAATAACTGGAGCTAAAAACTTAATTGATATTCCAAGAGGAATAGAAGTCATTGAATCACTTCCAGAACAACTACAAAAAGAAAATAAAAAATTTCAATATGGTATAATAGGACCAGGTAAAAGAGCTAAAGAATATGACTCAACAATAAATTACCTTGTAAATAATCAACTAATTTATAGAAGCTTCAAAGCTAAGGATATAAGATCACCTTTAAGCAGTTTTAGAGATAATGAAAGTTTTAAATTATACTCAATTGATGATGGACTACTATATACAATGTATCATTTGAACTACAAACAATTTATCAGTAATGAAAATATAAAAGAAATATTATATGAAAATCATATAGCAAAAACTTTAGCAAGCAATGGATTTAGTTTATATTATTATCAATCAGATGGAAAAGCTGAGGTAAATTTTGTTGTGCAAAATAGAATGGGTCAAATTATTCCAATAGAATTAACTACAAAAACTAATTCTAAAGCAAAATCACTTTCTGTATTTATGAAAAAATTTACTGTACCAGAAGGATATAGAATAACAGAAAATAATTTTCAAACTAAAAAGAACATTCGCTACATTCCAATATATGCGACATTTTGCTTTAATAATTTAACAATTTAACGTTATAATTATATAACGTTTTTTATATTTAATATAAAATATAAAGTTGAGGTGAAAAAATGGCTGAAAGAATAATATTTCATATTGATGTAAATAATGCTTTTCTTTCCTGGACAGCAGTATATCTTTTGAAGCATGGTTATAAGCAAGATATTAGAAAAATCCCTGCAATTATTGGAGGAGACGAAGAAACTAGACATGGTATTGTACTTGCAAAAAGCCCAATAGCTAAAAAATATGGTGTTGTAACAGCTGAACCAATTTATCAAGCTAGGAAAAAATGTCCAAATCTGAAAGTATTTAAACCAAATAACTACGAATATTATCAAGAAAAATCAACTGAACTTATGAATTATTTAAAAAATTATAGCCCTGATTTAGAACAATTTTCCATTGATGAATGTTTTTTAGATATGACTGGGACAAAATATTTATACAACAACTATATTGATCTAGCATATAAAATTAAAGACGATATAAAAACAAAGTTCGGCTATACAGTAAATATAGGAATAGCAAATAATAAGCTTTGTGCTAAAATGGCCAGTGACTTTGAAAAGCCTGATAAAGTTCATACTCTTTTTAGAAATGAAATTAAAGAAAAACTTTGGCCTTTGCCAGTAGATGATTTATTCATGTGTGGTAAAAAAACAAGCGAAGAATTACATAAATTACATATAAATACTATAAAAGATTTAAGCGAAGCAAGTGATAAATTATTAGAAAAATATTTTCAAGCTCAAGGTAGATATTTAAAACAATCAGCTTTTGGAATTGATGAAAGCCCAGTTATTACTAAAAGAGAAGAAAGACAAAGTATTAGTACATCAAAAACATTATCCCATGATGAAACAAATGAAAATAAACTTGAAGAAATACTTTTTAGTCAAGTAGAAGATGTAACAAGAGAACTACGAGAAAAGAAATTATTTACTAAAACAGTCTCTATTATATATAAGGATAATAAATTTAGAAAATATTCTTATCAAGAAACATTTGATAATTCAACAAACATAACAAAAGAAATAATAACAAAAATAAAAGAAATGTTTAAAAAAAGCTATAAAGGAGAACCTATAAGATTAATAGGAGTTAGGTTATTAAATTTAAGTAAGGAAAAAAATATTCAGATTTCTCTTTTTGATAAAATGGTTAACGAAGAGCAAAATATTCAATTGACAATAGATGAAATAAACAAAAAATTTGGTGAAAGTGTTATAATGCCTGCTTCAATAAAGACATTTATAGATAAAAATAAAGAAAAATAGAAAAAAAGTCTTAAAAATAACAAAAATAAAAAATAACAAAAATAAAAAATAACAAAAATTAAAAAAAGCCTTGCAAAATAAAGAGTTTTACCTTATAATTTAATACGTGTGACTGCTTAGATGTGTGAGGTTGCCGATACTCCAGGATAAGTTGATAACTGGTTATCGGGTTATTTGCACGGAGCAAGTCTATACTAGATATAGGCGAGAGGAGGATTTTAATGTCAACAGAAAAAATTCGTATTAGAATTAAAGCGTATGATCATCGTATACTTGATAATGCAGCCAAAAAAATTGTTGAAACTGTTAAAAGATCTGGTGGAGAAATATCTGGTCCAGTACCACTTCCTACAGAAATTGAGAAGTTTACAATTTTAAGAGCTGTACACAAATACAAAGATTCTCGTGAACAATTCGAGATGCGTACACACAAAAGACTAATTGATATCAAAAATCCAAGCAAGGAAACTATTGATGCTTTAGCTCATTTAGATTTACCAAGCGGAGTAGATATCGAAATAAAAACTAAATAATGGAGGAATAATCAATGAAAGGAATCTTAGGTAAAAAAGTTGGAATGACACAAGTATTTACCAAAGAAGGTAAATTAATTCCAGTTACTGTTATTGAAGTTGAACCAAATGTTGTAACTCAAATTAAAACAGTAGAAAAAGATGGATATGACGCTATTCAACTTGGAACTGATACAATTAGAGAAAAGTTAAGTACCAAGCCAGAATTAGGTCATACAAAGAAAGCTAACACAACACCTAAGCGCTTCTTAAGAGAAATTAGAGGAGTTAATGTTAATGATTACACTTTAGGACAAACCCTAGGTGTAGACATTTTCGAAGCAGGGGAAATTGTTGATGTTACTGGAACTAGTAAAGGAAAAGGTTTCCAAGGCGTCATAAAACGCCACAATCAATCAAGAGGTCCTATGGGACATGGCTCTCAATACCACAGAGGTGTTGGATCTTTAGGTACAATGCTACCAATGCATGTAATTAAAGGAAAGAAAATGCCCGGTCAAATGGGTAATGTTAGAAGAACAGTTCAAAATCTTGAAGTTGTATCAGTTGATACAGAAAATAGTGTAATTTTAGTTAAAGGTAATGTTCCTGGTCCAAAGAAATCATTAGTAATGATTCGCACTGCAGTTAAAAAACCTGATGCAAAGAAGGAAGCTGCTAACTTAATAAGTTATAAAGAAGCAGAACCTGAAGTTGCAGAAACAACATCAACTGAAGAAACAACAGAAGAATAAATCATCACGGCATATTAATTAAAAGAATAAAGAAGTATTAAGTATAAAGTGATGAAAGGAGGAATTGTAGATGAAAAAAGTAGAACTTTTAAATCTAAAAGGTGAAAAAGTAAAGGACATTAATTTAAATGAAGAAGTATTTGGAATTACACCAAACAATAAAGTCTTAAAAGATGCAATAGACCTAACTTTAGCATCATTAAGACAAGGAACACATAAAACTAAAAATCGTTCAGAAGTATCTGGTGGTGGAAGAAAACCATGGAGACAAAAAGGAACTGGACATGCACGTCAAGGTTCAATTAGAGCCGTTCAATGGGTAGGTGGAGGAAGATACGGAACTCCAGTACCAAGAGATTATAGCAAAAAGCAAAATCGTAAAGAAAGACAATTAGCATTAAAATCGGCTTTATCAGGAAAAGTTGCCGATAAAGAATTAATCATATTAGAAAGCTTAACATTAAAAACACCAAAGACAAAAGACATGGTTAAATTATTAGAAGATTTAAAAATAGCTGATAAGAAAGTATTACTAGTAGTTAAAGAATTAGATGAAAATTTAATTTTAGCTTCAAGGAATCTTCAAAATATCGTATTAATTTTAGCTGATGAAATAAATGTATTAGACATTGTTGGAACAGATGTTATGGTTGCAACAGAAGATGCAATTAAATATATTGAGGAGGTGCTTAAATAATGCAAGACACTAAATATTTGGAAATAATTAAAGCACCAGTTATTACTGAAAAATCAGAAGCTGCCAAAGCTGAAGGAAAGTATACTTTTAAAGTAGATCCTAAAGCTAGCAAATTAGAGATTAAAGAAGCAATTGAAAAATTATTTAATGTAAAAGTAACATCAATAAGAACTATAAATGTTAAACCAAAGAAAAGAAGAGTTGGTCGTTATACTGGATTAACTAATCGTACAAAAAAGGCAATTGTAACCCTTGCAGAAGGGCAAACAATTGATCTTGGTTAGAAGGAGGAAATAAATTATGGCAATCAGAAATTATAAACCTACTACACCAGGACGTAGAAAAATGAGTGCATTAGTAAATGAATCTATAACCACTAGCACTCCAGAAAAATCACTTTTAGTAACTATTAAAAAGAAAAGTGGTCGTAATAATCAAGGCAAGATTACAGTTCGTCATCAAGGTGGCGGAGTAAAAAGAAAATATCGTATCATTGATTTTAAAAGAAATAAATATAACGTACCTGGATCAGTAGCAAGTATTTTAATAAATTATGCTGATGGAGAAAAAAGATATATTATAGCTCCTAAGGGATTAAAAGTTGGAGAACAAATCTTATCAGGAGAAAAAGTTGATATTAAAGTTGGTAATGCATTACCAATAATGAGCATTCCAGTAGGTACAATGATTCATAATATTGAATTACGTCCAGGAAAAGGTGGAGAATTAGCAAGAAGTGCTGGTTCATCTGCTCAAATCCTTGGTCGTGAAGGAAAATACGTAATGATTCGTTTATCAAGTGGAGAACAAAGAAAAGTGTTAGGAACATGCTATGCCACAGTTGGTGAAGTTGGAAATGAAGACTCTTCCCTTGTTAAAGTAGGAAAAGCTGGTCGTAAACGTCACATGGGTATAAGACCGACAGTTCGTGGTTCAGTTATGAACCCTAATGACCATCCACATGGTGGTGGTGAAGGACGTGCTCCAGTAGGACGTAAAGCACCAATGACACCTTGGGGTAAACCTGCACTTGGATTAAAGACACGTAAAAATAAACAATCTGACAAGTTCATAGTACGTCGTCGTAATGGTAAATAGGAAAGGATGATTAAAAAATGGCAAGAAGTTTAAAAAAAGGGCCTTATGTTTTTGATAGATTATTAAAAAAGGTTCAAGAATTAAATAAATCTGGAAAAAAAGAAGTCATTAAAACTTGGTCACGCCGTTCCACTATTTATCCTGATTTTATTGGTCATACATTTGCAGTACATAATGGGAAAGAATTTATTCCAGTATATGTAACTGAAGATATGGTAGGACACAAATTAGGAGAATTTGCATTAACACGTAAATTTGGTGGACATGGTTCAGACAAAAGTAATTAATAATGACTAGGAGGGTAAAAATATGGAAGCAAAAGCAATTGCTAAAGGTCTTCGAGTATCACCTATCAGAGCAAGATTAGTTGTTGATATGATTCGTGGTAAAAGTGTGACTGATGCATTGAATATATTAACAAACGTTAATAATAAATCAGCAAGACTTACTAAAAAAGTTTTAAATTCTGCTATCGCTAACGCTGTTAATAATGAAGGTGCTGAAGAATCTTCACTTTATGTTAAAGAAGCAAGAGTAGATGCTGGTCCTGTTATGAAACGTCACTTTTTTGATTCACGTTCACACATAGGACATAGAGATCACAGAACTAGTCACATAAATATAGTAGTGGCTACAAAAAACTAATAAGGAGGTAACAGAATGGGACAAAAGGTAAATCCTAATGGACTAAGACTTGGTATCAATAAAGACTGGGAAGCAAAATGGTATAGTAATAAAAAAGATTTTGCAAAATACCTAGACAAAGATATTCGAATTCGTGAATATTTAGAGAAAAATTTTAAAAATGCCGGAATTGCTAAAGTTGAAATTGAAAGAAATGCTAAGAAAACAGAAGTTGTTATCCATACTTCAAAACCTGGTGTCATGATTGGACATGGTGGAGAAGAAATTGAAAAATTGAAGAAACAACTTTCAAAAGTTGCTGGCGAAAATGTTCAAATATCAATCGCTGACATCAAAAATGTAGATTTAAATGCTCAATTAGTTGCTGATAATATAGCAAATCAAATAAGTAACAGAGCATCATTCCGTATGGCTCAAAAGCGTGCTATTAGAAATGCAATGAAAGCTGGAGCTAAAGGAATTAAAACAAGTGTATCTGGACGTTTAGGTGGAGCTGACATGGCTCGTAGCGAAGGTTACACTGAAGGAACTATACCTCTACATACATTAAGAGCAGATGTTGATTATGCTATGAGTGAAGCTGATACAACATTTGGAAAAATTGGTGTAAAAGTATGGATCTATAAAGGAGAAATCCTAAATAAAAAGGCTAAAGGAGGTAATTAATATGTTAATACCGTCAAGAACTAAATATCGTCGTGTTCATAGATTACCTTACGAAGGAAAGTCACGTGGTAACAGAGAGTTACATTTTGGTGAATATGGACTTCAAGCTAAAGAAGGAGCTTGGATCACTGCTAACCAAATTGAAGCTGCACGTGTAGCAATGACTCGTTATATGAAACGTGGTGGACAAGTTTGGATAAATATATTCCCACACATGCCATTAACTAAAAAACCTATCGGTACAAGACAAGGAAAAGGTAAAGGTAATGTTGAAGGATGGGTAGCCGTAGTTAAAGCAGGAAAAATAATGTTTGAAATTGGTGGTGTTGATGAAGCTACTGCTCGTGAAGCATTAAGACTTGCCTCTCATAAACTACCAGTTACCACAAAATTTGTAAAAAAAGAAAATGGTGGTGAGCTAAATGAAGGTTAATGAAATTAGAGAAATGTCAACTGAAGAAATTAACAAAAAATTAGTTGAAGTAAAACAAGAACTATTTAATTTACGTTTTCAGCAAGCTAATGGTAATTTAGAAAAACCTTCTAGAATTAGAGATTTGAGACACACCGTTGCTAGAATGAAAACCGTTCTTAAAGAACGTGAGATTAACGAATAGGAGGATATAAAGTGGAAAAGAATGTTAGAAAAGAATTAGTTGGAAAAGTAGTAAGCACAACTAATGATAAAACAATTACTGTTTTAGTTGAAACTTATAAAAACCATCCGTTATATCACAAAAGAGTTAAAAGCTCAAAAAAATATTGTGTACATGATGAAAAAAATATAGCAAAAGTTGGAGATATTGTTCGTATAGTTGAAACTAGACCATTATCAAAGACAAAACATTTCTATTTGAAAGAAATAGTAAAAGAAGCAGTTATTATATAGCGCTTAGATGAGAAGGAGGAATAATCTATGTTACAACAAGAAAGCCGCATGAAGGTTGCTGACAACTCTGGTGCACGTGAATTATTAATAATTCGTGTATTAGGTGGAAGTAAAGTAAAAACAGGTAACATTGGTGATGTAGTAGTTGGAACTGTTAAAAGCGCCATACCTAACTCACCATTACCAAAAGGAAAAGTTGTAAAAGCAGTTATCGTTCGTAGTCGTCAAGGCGTTCGTCGTGAAGATGGAAGTTACATTAAGTTCGATGACAATGCTTGTGTTATCATTCGTGATGACAAGAGTCCAGTAGGAACTCGTATCTTTGGACCAGTTGCAAGAGAACTTCGTGATAGAGATTACATGAAAATTGTTTCTTTAGCAAAAGAAGTACTATAAGAGGAGGATAAATATGAACTTTAAAGTAGGAGATGAAGTTGTAGTTATCGCTGGTTCTGACAAAGGTAAAACAGGAAAAATTGTTAAAACATTAAGAAAAGAAAACAAAGTAATAGTTGAAGGCGTTCACATAGTAAAGAAGCACCAAAAACCAACAGGAAATGAAACTGGGGGAATAATTGATGTAGCTGCACCAATTGATGCATCAAATGTTATGATAATTGATCCTAAGACTAAAAAAAGAACTAGAATAGGACATACAACTGATGAAAAAACAAGCAAAAAAATAAGAATAACAAAAAAATCAAATTCAAAAATTGATTAATTGGAAGGAGGGTATTTATGAACCGCCTAAAAGAGAAATACTTAAATGAAGTAGTTCCAAGTTTGAGAAAAAAATATAATTATAAGTCAATAATGGAAGTTCCAAAATTAGAAAAAGTTGTTATTAATATGGGTGTTGGTGATGCTACAAGCAACTCAAAATTAATTGAAGCAGCAGCACATGATTTATCATTGATCGCTGGACAAAAACCAGTAATAACAAGAGCTAAAAAGTCAATTGCCGGATTCAAAGTAAGAGAAGGACAAGCAATTGGATGCAAAGTAACACTAAGAGGAGAAAATATGTATAACTTTATTGACAAGTTAATAGCAATTTCACTTCCAAGTGTTAGAGATTTCCATGGAGTTAGTCCTAAATCATTTGATGGAAGAGGAAATTATACATTAGGAATAAAAGAACAATTGATTTTTCAAGAAATTAATTATGATGACGTTGTAAAAGTACGTGGCATGGATATCGTATTTGTTACAACAGCTAAATCTAATGAAGAAGCATATGACTTATTAAACGGACTTGGAATTCCTTTTAGAAAGTAAATGGAGGAATATTATGGCAAAGAAAAGTATGATAGTAAAAGCTAATAGACCACAAAAGTTTAAAGTACGTGAATATACAAGATGTTCTCGCTGTGGTCGTCCACACGCAGTTATGAGTAAATTCGGAATCTGCCGTATTTGCTTCCGTGAATTAGCTTATAAAGGACAAATACCAGGAATCAAAAAATCAAGCTGGTAATTGGAAAGGAGGAAATTTTTATGGCAGTAGTAACTGATACAATTGCAGATATGTTGACAAGAATTCGTAATGCTAATCAAATGCGTTATGAAGAAGTAAGAGTTCCTGCTTCTAACATTAAAAAAGAAATAGCAAGAATATTAAAAGAAGAAGGATTTATAAAAGATTATAAAATAGACAGTGATAATGCTCAAGGAACAATCATTTTAACACTTAAGTATACTAATAAGAAAGAAAGAGTAATCACTGGATTAAAAAGAATTTCCAAACCAGGACTTCGTGTATATGCAAAAAGTGATGAAGTTCCAAAAGTTCTTAATGGACTTGGAATAGCAATCATTTCAACATCTAAAGGAATTATGACAGATAAAGAAGCTCGTAAGCAAAATATAGGTGGAGAAGTTCTAGCTTATATTTGGTAATAAATAATAAATATAAGGAGGTGTCATTATGAGCCGTATTGGAAATCGTATTATTACAATTCCAGAAGGAGTAACAGTAGAAAATACTGATAATAAAGTTATTGTTAAAGGGCCTAAAGGTACTTTAGAACAAGATATGTTAAACGGAATTACTATGAAAGTAAATGGTAATGAATTAACTTTTGAACGTATTAATGAAAATTTTAAAGCCAATCATGGAACAATGAATGCTTTAGTTAATAACATGATTATCGGTGTTACCAAAGGTTATTCTAAAGGACTTGAAATAGTTGGTGTTGGTTATCGTTTCAATGTACAAGGTAACAAATTAGTAATTAATGCTGGTTTTTCACATCCAGTAGAAGTAGCAATTCCAGAAGGAATGTCTATAGATTTAGTAAGTAATACCGAAATTACTATTAAAGGAATAGATAAAATGTTAATTGGAGAATTTGCTGCTAATATAAGAAAAATAAGAGAACCTGAACCATATAAAGGTAAAGGTATAAGATATAAAGACGAGCATATTCGTCGTAAGGAAGGAAAAAAAGCTGCTAAATAAGTAGGAAGGAGAAAGTTTATATGATAAAAAAAGAATCCCGTAATAAGATGCGTGAATCTCGTCATGAAAGAATTCGCAAAACTTTAATGGGAACAAGTGCTATTCCAAGACTATGTGTATTTCGTTCAAACACAGGAATTTATGCACAAATTATTAATGATGAGACTAGAACTACTCTTGTATCAGCTTCCTCATTAGACAAAGACTTAAAATTAAAAAATGGAAGTAACATTGAAGCAGCTAAGGTCGTTGGAGCATCAATCGCAAAAAAGGCTGCCAAAGAAAAAATTACAAAAGTAGTATTTGATAGAGGTGGATATCTTTATCATGGACGTGTTAAAGCATTAGCAGAAGCTGCACGTGAAAACGGATTAGAATTCTAATAGGAGGGTAATATGCAAAGAAAGAAAGACTCTAAAGAGAAACAATTCGAAGAATTAGTAATTGATGTTAAAAGCGTTGTTAAAGTAAACAAAGGTGGACGTCAAAGAAGATATTCTGCAACAGTTGTTATCGGAGATCGTAAAGGTAAAGTTGGCTTAGGTATTGGTAAAGCAAATGAAGTACCTGATGCCATCAAAAAAGCATTACAAGATGCTAATAAGAATATTATCACTATCCCTCTAATTGATGGAAGAACAATTGCCCATGAAGTAGTTGGAAGAGCTGGAGCTGTCAGAGTAATCATGAAACCTGCTGCTGCTGGTACTGGAATTATTGCTGGTGGATCAGTTCGTGCCATCTTAGATTTAGTAGGAGTACGTGATGTTGTCTCTAAATCACTAGGAGCAAGAACAAAATTAAATATGGCAAGAGCTGCAATGGATGCATTAAAATCGATTAGAACAGTGGAAGAAGTTGCAGAGCTTCGTGGAAAAACAGTAGAGGAGATATTAGGATAATGAAATTACATGAATTAGAAAAAAATATCGGTGCTACTCATGCAAAAAAACGTGTAGGACGCGGACCAGCTAGTGGTCTTGGTAAAACAAGTGGTCGTGGACAAAAAGGACAAAAAGCACGTAGCGGTGGTAGTATCAACCCAGTGTTTGAAGGTGGACAATTACCATTATATAGAAGACTTCCAAAAAGAGGATTTAAAAATGCTAAATTTAAAATTAGATATGCTACAATTAACATTGAAGATTTAAATGCATTTAAAGATGGAACAGTAGTTACTCCAGCACTATTGAAAGATACTGGATTAATAAAAAAACAATTAGATGGAATTAAAGTACTAGGAAATGGAAAATTAGAAAAAAAGCTTACTATTCAAGCAAACAAATTTTCAACTAGTGCCTTAGAGAAGATTAAAGAGGCAGGAAGTAAAGCCGAGGTGATCTAATATGTTTAAAACAATGAAGGAATTATTTACTTCAGAAAACAAAGATCTACGTCATAGAATATATTTTACATTAGTTGCCCTAACTGTATTTATATTAGGGTGTTCAATAAGAGTTCCTGGAACAGAAGATTTAACAAGTAATCTAGGATTTTTGGAATTAATTAATACAATTGGAGGAGGAGCTCTTAAAAATTTTTCAATATTTGCATTAGGAGTTATGCCATACATTACAGCCTCAATCATTATGCAATTATTGCAAATGGACATAATACCGTATTTTACAGAGCTTAGGAAGCAGGGACATACTGGTAGACAAAAAATTAGTCAAATTACTAGATATTTGGGAATGGCCTTTGCCTTTATTGAGGGTTATGCATTCGCTTTTGCCTTTTTTGGAAAAAGTGAAACTCCAATGCAGTATATGTATATTGCTACAGTATTGACAGCTGGAACAGCCTTGCTTATGTGGATAGGCGATCAAATAACCCAAAAAGGAATAGGTAATGGAATGAGTTTGATAATTATGGCTGGAATAGTTGCAACACTACCTCAAATGTTTATAACAGCTTTTAATAATTTAGTTACATTTGAAGGAACAGCACAAGTTATTACTTTGGGAATAGTAAAATTTATCTTGTTTATAATTGTTTACTTTGCAATTGTAATAGGAATGATTTTTGTTCAAGAATCAGAAAGAAGAGTACCTATTCAATATGCTAATAAATCAACAAGTGCCTATGGTAATGCCCAAAGTTTTATGCCAATCAAATTAAATTCAGCAAATGTTATTCCAGTAATCTTTGCATCACCAGTTGGATTTATTCTATATATAGTATTTATATTCATATTCTCATATTTCTATACATTTATTCAAATGAGACCAGATGAATTTGCTAAAAACTTACAAGATAATGGAGGATATATTCCAGGAATAAGACCAGGTGATGATACACAAAAATATTTAGGTAAAATTTTATCTAGATTAACCATTTTAGGAGCAACATTCTTAGCAATTATTGCTGGATTACCAATAATTTTTTCTAAGTTAACAAGCCTACCAACATCAGTTACAATTGGTGGAACAGGACTATTAATCGTAGTTGGTGTCGCACTTGAAACTTATAAACAACTAGAAGGTAGTATACTAACTAGAAGTTATAAGAGAGGATATAGTAGAAGATAATGAAAAATATTATGTTTATTGCACCACCTGCTGCAGGAAAAGGTACCCAAGCCGAATTGGTCGTTGAAAAATATGGAATACCACATATTTCAACAGGTGACATTTTAAGAGAAATCTCTAAAGAAGACAATGAAATTGGACAATATGTTGCTGAGACTTTAGCAAGTGGTAAATTAGTAAAAGATGAAATTACATATAAGCTAATTGAAGATAGATTGAAAAAAGATGATTGTAAAAATGGTTTTATAATTGACGGCTTTCCAAGAAATCTTAAACAAGCTTATGAATATGATAAAATATTAAAAAAGCTTGATTATGAAGTTGGTAATGTAATTTTAATCAACATTGATAAAGAAACATTAGAAAAAAGAATTGTTGGTAGAAGAATCTGTGAAGATTGTCATGCAATTTATAATATTAATTATAAAAATAGTTCACCAAAAGTAGATTCAATATGCGACAATTGTGGAGGTAAACTATATCAAAGAACAGATGATAATCTAGAATCATTTAATACTAGATATCAAATGTACTTAGATAAAACCGAACCAATAATAGATCATTATAGAAAACAAAATGTTCTAAAAGAAGTAGATGGTAATGATACCATTGAAAATATTTTTAAAAAAATTGATAATATAATTAAAAATTAATGTATCAAAGAAAGTATCAGTTATAAGAAGGTATATAATAAGTACCTTCTTGCAAGATACATTTCCATCGCTCTGTTATAAACTGCCGATGGATAACAAATTGACAGGAGAGTGAAAAGATGGCTAAGGAAGATACAATTGAAATTGAAGGTAAAGTTCTTGAAATTATTCCAGGAGGAAAATTCAAAGTTCAATTGGAAAATGGACACATTGTGGAAGCTCACGTTTCTGGTAAAATACGAATGAACTATATTCGCATCTTAGCAGGAGATACCGTAATGATAGAACTATCGCCTTATGATTTAACACGTGGGCGTATTACCTATCGTAAATAATAGGAGGGAAAAATATGAAAGTTAAAGCATCAGTTAAACCAATTTGCGAAAAATGCAAAGTAGTTAAACGTAAAGGAAAAGTTAGAATTATTTGTGAAAATCCAAAGCACAAACAAGTTCAAGGATAATTATAGGAGGTGTATAAAATGGCACGTATTAAAGGTGTAGATATCCCAAATGATAAGCAAATCTGTATATCATTAACATATATCTATGGAATTGGAAGAAGTTTAGCTAAAGAAATTCTTAAGAATGTTGAAATTGATCCAACAACAAAAACTAAAGATCTTTCACAAGATGAGTTAGTAAAGATTCGTGATGAAATTAATAAACATTTAACTGAAGGAGATTTACGTCGTGAGGTTAATATGAACATTAAGACTAAAATGGAAATCAATTCCTACCAAGGAACTCGTCATAAAAAAGGATTACCTGTAAGAGGACAAAGAACTAATCGTAATGCTCGTACTCGTAAAGGTAAAGGTAAAACGGTAGCAAATAAAAAGAAAGTTTAGTTATTAGTTAAAGGATAATATTAAAGGAGGTAAGACTTATGGCTTATAAAACAAGAAAGAAAAAAGTTAAAAAGAATGTTCCAGAAGGTATTGCTCATGTTCATTCAACATTCAATAATACAATAACAACAATTACAGATAAAGATGGAAATGTAATTAGTTGGGCATCATCTGGAGCAATTGGCTTCAAAGGAAGTAAAAAATCAACTCCATTCGCTGCAGGAACAGCTGCTGAAGCCGCTGGAAAAGCTGCATATGATATGGGTATGCGTAAAGTTGAAGTTCGTGTAAAAGGATTAGGACCAGGTCGTGAAACAGCAATTCGTTCATTACAAACAGCAGGTCTAGAAGTAACATCAATTGTTGACGTTACACCAATTCCACATAATGGATGCCGTCCACCAAAACGTCCACGTGGATAATAATTGGAATTTAGTTTGTAAAAAAGTAAAGGGAGGTTAGTTTCATGTTACAATTTGAAAAACCAATTTATAAAATAACTGATTCTGTAGAAAGTAATTTTTATGGAAAATTTGAATTAGAACCATTAGATAGAGGTTTTGGTACTACAATAGGAAATGCTTTAAGAAGAGTAATGTTATCATCTCTTCCAGGAAGCGCTATAAGTAGTGTCAAAATAGATGGAGTACTTCATGAATTTCAAACAATTGATGGAGTATATGAAGATGTAACTACAATAATTTTAAATTTAAAAGGAATAGTATTCAAAAATCATTCAAATGAAGCAAAAGAAGTTTATATTAAGACTTCTAAAGAAGGAGAAGTAACTGCTGCTGACATCGAACATGATGCAGATATTGAAGTAATTAACCCAGACAAAGTTATTTGTCATCTAGCTAAAGGAACAACACTTGACATGACTATGACAATAATGAATGGACGTGGCTATGTAAAAAGTGAGGATAACAAGAGAATCCATAACATTAATAAGGTTGGAGAAATTGCAGTTGATTCATTGTATTCTCCTATTGAAAGAGTTTCATATGAAGTCGGAAATGCTCGCGTTGGACAAGATGAAAGTTTTGATAAGTTAACTTTAAATGTATGGACAAATGGATCAATTAAACCAGAAGAAGCAATTGCACTTGCTGCTAGAATATTAATTGAACACTTAGAAATATTAACAGACTTATCAGCTATTGCTAATGTAAGTGGTATGATGATTGAAAAAACAGAAGATCCAAAAGTAAAAGCTTTAGAAACATCTATTGAAGATTTGGATTTCTCAGTTAGAGCATATAATTGTCTAAAAAGAGCAGGAATTCACACATTACAAGATCTTGTAAATAAGAGTGAATCAGATATGATGAAAATACGTAACTTAGGTAAAAAATCTCTAAAAGAAGTACTTGATAAAATCAAGGAAATGGGATTAACCTTACGTGATGATGATTAATATAAGGAGGAGTAATTATGGCATATAGAAAATTAGCTTCAGATAATAAACATAGAAGAAGTTTATTAGCTACCCAAACAAAACAAGTAGTTTTAAATGAATCAATTACAACTACAGAAACTAGAGCCAAAGAAGTTCGTAAATTTGTTGACAAAATGATTACTTACGGAAAAAAAGGAGATTTAGTTTCTCGTCGTAAAGCATTAGCTTTTTTACACAACGACAAAGAAGTTGTTAACAAAATATTCAATGAATTATCAAAACGCTATGAAAATCGTAATGGTGGTTATACACAAATCTTAAAATTAGATGAAAGACGTGGAGACAATGCTTTAATGGTTATTTTAAGACTAGTAGATGAAACTAAACTTGAAGAAAAAAAACAAGATAAAAAAGCAAAAAATAAAGAAGAAAAAGAAATTAAAGAAGATACTAAATAATTATTT
>CACYRE010000021.1 GCA_902776735.1 uncultured Erysipelotrichaceae bacterium
CCTTCAACAACAATTACAAATTCACCTTTCATATTAGTAACTAAAGGAATTACATTACTTATCTTATCACGTACAATTTCTTCATGCACTTTAGAAATTTCCCGAGATAAAGAAATATATCTATCCCCAAAAATATCAAGCATTATCTCCAATGTTTCTTTAATTCTATGTACAGATTCATAGAAGATTATAGTATATTTTAAATCTTTTAAATTTTCAAGTTCTTCTCTTTTTTTAGAAGGTTTTGAATTTAAAAAGCCATAGAACAAAAATGGCGAAGGCTCAATACCAGAAGATGAAAGTGCTGGAACAAAAGCTGTCGCTCCAGGTAAACTTATTACATTGAATCCTGCCTTAATTACACCTCTTGCAATTACATAACCAGGATCACTAATAACTGGAGAACCTTGATCAGTAATTAATCCCAAATTTAGTCCTTGTTTTAATTTAGAAATAGCATAATCAATCATTTTATCTTCATTATATTCATGACAACTTATAAGTTTCTTTTTTATATCATAATTTTTTAATAAAATGCCAGAGGTTCTAGTATCTTCACAAAATATTTCATCTACATTTTTTAATACATTTAAACTACGAATTGTAATATCTTCCATATTTCCTATTGGAGTAGGAATTAAATATAAACTAGCACTATCATCATAACTATTTTGTTTCATTATTAATAACCTCCTGTAATCTTTTATATTCTATAGTCATACTACCATCTAAATTATACATAATTAGAGGTTTATCTACAATCATACCAACTTTCCCAACTTTTTGACCCTCAATCAATACAAGAGTCGAAGAAGAATTGATATTATTATATATAAATTTAACTCTCTTAGGTTCAATATTATTTTTTTTAAAACACTCAAATATCTCCATCAATCTATCAGTTCGATGTACTAAAGAAAAAGTTCCATTATCTTTCAAAACTTTTTTTGCACAAGCAACTAAATCATTTAAATTCAATAAAACTTCATGTCTTGCTACCATCTTTTCATAAGAAATATTTTTTGTACTCATATCATAATTTTTAAAATATGGAGGATTACACAAAACCAAATCAAATTCATTTAAATGTTCTTGCGAAAATATTTTAATATCAGAATTAACTATTTTAACTCTATCTTCAAGCTTATTTAATTTTATACTCTTATTTGCTAAAATGCATAATTTTTCTTGAATCTCAACACCTAAAATATTAGATTTAGTTCTTTGAGATAATATTATTGGAACAACACAATTTCCTGTACAAAAATCAACTATATTTTTATCTCTAAATCTAATCGTTGAATAATTAGCTAAAATAATACTATCTAAGGAAAAAGAAAAAAAATCAGTATCCTGATAAATTTTTAAATTTTTATAGTCTAAAATGTCATTTAATACTTCCATTTATTTATTATCTCCCATTATCTTAACAATACCCTTATCACCTAAATCAACAAAATAACTATTATTAAAAATATCAACTGCTACTACTTTTCCTGTACCATATTGTGTATCAACATTATAACCAATCTTTGGTAATTTCTTTTTTAACTCAGTATAGGTATCATTTTCATAACTCAAGCAACATAAAAGTCTCCCACACATTCCATTAATTTTAGTTGGATTTAAAGCAAGCATTTGATTTTTAGCCATATTAATAGAAACACTATTGAAATCTGTTAAGAAAGTATTGCAACATAAAGATAAACCACAAGGTCCAATACCACCTATTCTTTTTGATTTATCACGAACACCAATTTGTCTTAATTCTATTCTAGTCTTATATTTTTGAGCAAGTTTTTTAGCAAGTTCCCTAAAATCAACTCTTGTATCAGATAAAAATGACAAAACTAATTGAGTCTTATCAAAATTAAAATAAGAATCAATAAAATTCATTTCAAGACTAAGATTTTTACTTATTTTTTTAGCATCACTTAATGCCTTAAATGCATTTTTTTTATTAATATCAATATTTCTATAATCATCATCATTACATAACCTTATAACACTATATAAAGGCAAAACTAAGTTTTCTTTCTTCTCAAAATAATTATTTTTAATAACCATTCCACACAATAATCCATTATTAGTTTCAAAAATAATATTATCACCAATAGATAAATCAAACATATTAGGGTCTAAAAAATATATATTTTTAGTTTCAGGTACTAATACAACAACTACATTAATCATAAATACCACCAATCAATCTACAAAATAATGAATCTAACCAAAGTTTAAAATTAACATTAAATTCTAACTTACTTGTCTCTTCCTCAAAAATAGACAAAATATCAACTAAATTATTAATATCATTATCTTTTAAAATATTATTAAATAAATCTTTAAAATTATTATTGTAATTTTTTAATACAGAATAATTTATACATGCAAGTAAAATTACACTAATATTAGTCAATAATTTTCTACCATTAATTTTATCAGAAAAATAATTTTCAACAACCATTTTAGGATTAATAAAATATTTTTTTGGATGTAAAACAAAATCAAGAAAATCAAGAACATCATCTGAAACATCTAAATCATATAAGTTTTCTTTCAAAGATAAAATTTGACATCTAGATAATATAGTATCAATAACACGATATCTATTATTTGTTAATAAAATAGCTACTATATCATCTTCTGGTTCCTCTAAAAATTTTAAAATCGTATTAGCAGATGAGACATTCAATTTTTCTGTTTCTTTAACAATATAAAACCTTTTGTTATCAAATAATGATTTATTATTAAATTCTTTTTCTAAATTAATTATTTGTTCTTTCTTTATAGTTAATGTATCAGAAGAAATAACAAAAAGATCTGGATATTCATTTTTATCAATTAATTTTACAATTTTATTATTTGATTTAATAATTTCATCATAGGTACAATTAAGTAAAATCATTTTAATAAAGTTATATACATATTTCATATCTAAGTCATAATTATCTACTTCAATTAAATATGCATGAGAAATTTTATTTTTTTCAACAATTTTATTGACATAATTAATAAAATTTTTTTTTATAAAATTTTTCTCACTCATATTAATTCACATCCTCAAAGAAATAATTTAAAAATTAATAAAAACAAAATACCACAAAAACCAAATAGACTAACAAATAAAATACTAAAATAATTTATAGGTAAAAAAATATTAAATTTTAAACTAATAATATTAAATCCATAAATAAGTAAAGAAGTTGTAATAATTTTAAAAATAATTTTTTTTACAATATTCAAAATAAATATCACCATTATAAAATATGATATTAACAATTAATTATTCAACTAACTTACGATCACTTAAGGCTCTTTCCAATGTTAAGCTATCTACATATTCAATATCAGCACCAATTGGAACACCACTCGCTAATCTAGTAATTTTAATATTTAAGCCATCCAAAACTCTTTTAATATACAAAGCAGTAGTTTCACCTTCAATACTTGGTTTAAATGCAAATATAATTTCTTTAAATTTTTCATTTTTTACCCTATTAAGCAATTTATCTAAACCAATATCTTCTGGATTAATACCATCTAAAGGAGAAATAAGTCCATCCAATACATGATATTTTCCATTAAATTTACCTAGTCTCTCAAACAAAAATACACTTTTATAATCATCCACAACACATAAAACAGAACTATCTCGAGTATTATCAGAACATACATAACATATTTCATCTTCAGTCAAAGAATTACATATGTTACATTTATGTATTCTTTTCTTTACATCTAACAAAGATGATGAAAATAACTTTATTTGTTCTTCTTCTAACTCAATAACAGAAAAAGCTAACCTTTCAGCAGTTTTTTCTCCAATTCCAGGTAAATATTTAAATGATTCAATTAAATTTTTAATACTTTCAGGATACATAAATTAATTAAAATAAACCTGGAATATTTCCAAATTTTCCCATCTTACTTTCAGTCATTTTCTCAATCTTTTTATTAGCATCATTAATTGCTAAAATAATACTATCTTCCAACATTTCCTTATCTTCATCTTCAATAGAACCATCAATATTTAATTCAACTTTAACAGCCTCATGATTACCTTTTAGAGTAACCTTAGCCATTGAACTTTCTCCGATAAATTCAGTATTATCAATTTCTTTCTTTACATTCATCATATCTTTTTGTAAAGCTTGTGCTTGCTTTAACATAGCTTGCATATTCATAAACATTCTCCTTTACTAATCAACTTCTACAATATCACCAAAAAGATCAATTGCACTATTAGATATTATATCATCATTCTTGATTTCTTCAAATACAACCTCAGGTTCTTCCACAAAATTATATTTTATATTATTTTTTTTATTGTCAATATATTCATTTTTTACTTTATCCCAATAATCATCTGAAATAATAGCAATCTTCTTATTAGATTTTGTTAACATATTATAAATTTCTGATATTTTGTCAATTATATTTAAATTTTGATTAACATTAGATTCATATTCATAGCTAATAACAATAGAATCATCACCTACAAGACGTAAATTACCATCAAGAATATAACATACAATATATCCATACTCTTGATCAAAAGTATAATCTCTTAATGATTCAAACTTTTTTAATTCATCTTTTAACAAATTTTTATTAGCTGAAACAAAAGTATTGTTAACTCTTATTTTCATAATTTCATCAATATTTTTTATGTGCTTGAATCCATAAACTTTATTTACAGAAAAAAGAGAATTATTTACTTTTGAATCAGAACCTAAATCATTATCTTTCTTAATTTCATGATTTTGAATAGTATTTTTAGAAAATTTACTAAAATTTTCTACATTATTTAAATTAATATTAAATTGATCATTTGATTTATCAACATTATTTAAATTAATATTAAATTGATCATTTGATTTATCAATATTATTTAAATTATTTTCTTTAGTATATTTAGTTATATTACTGTTATTTTTTAACTTATCATTTACTAAAATATGATCATTAATAAATTTTAATATAAAAATTTCAATATAAATTTTTGTATTACTACTTCTTTTTATATCGAACATTTTTTCGTTTAATAATGTAATAAATATTTGAGCTTTATCAATAGAAAAAGCAGGTTCTTTTTTCGAAATATAATAATCCACAATTATATTTCTTAAAATTTCCATACATTGTAATATAATTTGAATTAAATTTTTTCCTTTTGTATTAAAATCATTCAATTTTTTTAAAACATCGGCTATATTTCCATTAAAAATGAAACCCAAAAATGTAATAATTTCATCATCTGAAACAATTCCATTCAATTCATTGAAAATTTCAAGTGTAATTTTTTCATCAGAATATGAAACAAGTTTATCTAAAGATCCTAAAGCATCCCTTAATCCTCCATCAGATAATAATGCTATTTTTTTTAGTACATCATCATCAATTTCGATTTCTTCATTTTTACAAACCTCTTTTAATTTTTTAATAATTGTTGAATTTTCTATTCTTTTAAATGAAAAACACTGACATCTAGAAACAATGGTAGCAGGTACCTTTTGATAATCTGTAGTTGCTAAAATAAATATAGCATGATCTGGTGGTTCCTCTAAAGTCTTTAATAAAGCATTAAATGCACCAATTGAAAGCATATGAACTTCATCTATTATATATACTTTAAATTTTAATTCACTAGGAACAAGTGAAATTTTATTTTTTAAATTACGAATCTCATCTACGCCATTATTAGAAGCTGCATCTATTTCAATTATATCAACGCATTCTTTAGAAAAAGATACTTGACAAGCTGAACACTTTCCACATGCAAGACCATCTTTTGAATTTAAGCAATTAACATTTCTTGCAAAAATTTTAGAAATTGTAGTTTTTCCAGTACCTCTTGGTCCATAAAATAAATATGCATGAGAAAATTTAGAATTTTTTATTGAATTCTGTAAAGTCTTAACAATCGATTCTTGACCAACAACAGAATTAAAATCCATAGGTCTATATTTTCTATATAAAGCATGATACATGTGTAGTCCCCCAATCTGTACATATTATAACATAAAGATAAAAATTTATATTTATTTATTTCTTTGCTTTTTAAAAAAATTACTTAAAATTTTTTTTGATTTTTCAACATTTAAATTAGAAATAAAATTTACTGATGAATTTATATCATTATCTTCAAATATTAAATTTAATATTTTAGTATTTTTTAAATATAAATTTTCACATGCAGAAAAGACATTTTTTATTCTTGATTGTTTAATTGCACTTGCACACATTGGACATGGATCTAAAGTAACATAAATATCGCAATTATCTAGTCGCCAATTATTTAATTTTTTTGAAGCTTCTTTTATAGCATAAATCTCAGCATGAGAAAAAACAGAATTATCTTTTTCTTTTTTATTATAACCTTTTCCAATAATAATTCCATTCTTCACAACAACAGCTCCAATTGGTACTTCATTTATTTTTTCTGCTTCTTCTGCTAAAGAAAAAGCTATATCTAAAAAATCTAAATTCATAATAACTCCATTCAAAATAAAAAGTGCACATGAAAGGAGGGCTTTAAGGCTGCTATCTTCCAATCCTGACCTATTTCAGCCACTTTCATTGCACATGTATATAATATTATAATTTTTCATAAATGTAAATGATTTTATTATATATTAAACAAAATACATATTTGAAAAAATTAATTTTTAATTTAAAAATTTTAATTATTTCCCGGGAAATAATTAAAAAAATTTAATATATAAAATTAATATTATTTATAATTTTTTAAAAATATTGATTTTTTAACTATACCTGTGGATAAAAGGTTTCACATGAAACATTAATTATAATAAAATTTTTATAATATATAATTTTAATAATTATTCTAAATTTTCTGAATATTTTTATATATCTATAATATATTACTTTTTCTCTAATTTTTTGTTAATGCCAAAAATATTTAAGTAAAAATACATATATTTATTATGAAATAATTAGATATAAATTTTTTTATATTTTATTTTTAATTTTAAAATATAAATTTCCTTTTCTTTAAATAATTAATAAAAAAATAAATTATATTATAATAGGAGAAAATATATATTTTATCAATAATTAAAACACTTTAAGTTCATTACTGCTTTATAGTAATGTTGTTTTTTTTTTAAGACAGATAAATACAAATTATTTCCCGGGAAATAATTTGTATAAAAATATTATATAATCTAATATTTAAATTAATAATATTAATAAAAAAATAAAAGTATGATTTTTAACTTTTTTTGTGAATAAAATTTTTTATGTTTAAAAATTTTATTTTAAAGTATAAAAATTAACAAATATAATTTTATTAATTAAAATAAGATGTTTAGTTTAATCTATGTATAAATAAAAATTATAAAAATTTTAAATTTAATCAAATATATATTTTTTAACTTTTTCTGTGGATAAAAAGTTTCACATGAAACATCATTTGCTCTAAAAAAATAAAAAAAGATTTTTATATTACGAAAATAAATTTTTTGGTAAAAGATTTAACTAAAACATAAAACAAACTTTTAATTAAAAATAAATGTTTTAAAATTAGCAATATATCATTTTAAATTTTTTGTAATTAAAATGTTTAATTTAAATTAATTTAATTCATTAAAAAAGATTATGAATAAATGTAATAACTAATGAATTTTATCTATATGTTTTTCATAACAATAATTTATATAATATTAAAATTATTATTTTATATAAATTTAAAATTTAAATTAATTATTACAAAAAAATTAATCAAGATACTTTTAAGTAAATGTTTTAAATAAAAAGTAAAATATTTTAACTTTTTCTGTGGATAAAATAATTGTTTTAAAAATATAAATAATCTTTATTTTATAATAAAGATTATTTCCCGGGAAATAATTTTCTTATTGTAATAGTAATATTTAAATTACAATACATTAAAATTTTTTTATAATAAACAAAATTTTATTCAATTTAATATCTTATATATATAAAAATAAATATTTAAATTCAAAAAAAAAGACAAACAAATATATAAAAAAATAAAAATTAAATCTTTAATATATTTACGAAAAACATTTTTATTAAAAATTTATAAAAAATGATAATGTAAAATTATCATTTTTAACTTTTCTTGTGGATAAAATGTTTCATGTGAAACATTATTTAAATAATTATATGATTTATTAAATTTATAAATAAAAAATAGCTAATTATGAACTGAACCCCAAAAGTTGGACAGTTTATTAATAGTTTCTACTTAGAGGATTGTAACCTGTAATTTACAGGAGACAGTCCTTTTAATTTTACTTTAATTCTATCATAATTGTAATAATTAATATAGTTGTCTATTGCTAAGATTAATTCATCTATATTTTTATATTTATCTTCTTGATCATAAAACATTTCCGTTTTAAGTAATCCAAAGAAATTTTCCATCATGCCATTATCCATACTATTCCCTTTTCTTGACATGCTTTGTTTTATACCATTGTTTTTTAATCTTTGTTGATAGGATTGGTGTTGATATTGCCAACCTTGATCTGAATGAAATATTAATCCTTCTAGATTTTTGCCATCAAATGCTTTATCAAGCATATCATTTATTTGTTCTAAATTAGGTGATTTAGAAGTATTATAAGATATTATTTCACCATTATATCCATCTAATATTGGTGATAAATAACATTTCTCACCACGAAGATTAAATTCAGTTACATCAGTATACCATTTTTGATTAGGCTTTTCTGCATTAAAATCTCTCTCGATTAAATTATCAGCAATTTTACCGATGGTTCCTTTATAAGATGAATATTTCCTTTTATTTCTTTTTAGTGGCTTTAACCCTAATTTAACCATTATTCTATAAACTTTTTTATGATTAACATTATAACCATGATTTCTTAATTCTAATGTAATTCTACGATAACCATATCTTTCTTTATTATTAATAAATATCTCTTTTATTTTATCAATTATTTCTTTATTTTTATCATCTTTATCATTTTTAGATAAAGTATAATAATATACAGATCTAGCCAAACCTGATATTTTCAGAAGAATCATTAATGGGTATGTTAGCCGAAGTTCACTAACAACATTTACTTTTTCTTCTGTTGTTGATTCTTCCTTGCTTGAACAACGGCTCTCAATTTTTTTGAGTATTCTAGCTCAGCTTTTAAATATAAATTTTCTTCTTCTAATCTTTTTATTTTTTCTTTATTTGTTTCATTTTCTTTTTTCTTTGTTACTTTAGGCATAGTTGACCGTCCTCGCTTTCGTTCAACTATATTATAACCATTTTCTTTATATTTTGAAATCCAATTCCGTAATAATCCATCACTAGACAATCCTTCATCAACTGCAACAGAAAATATACTTTCTCCATCAATTAATACTCGATTAATAATTTGTTCTTTTTGATTAGGAGAATAATAATTATTTTTATTTGTTCTTAAAACTTCATATCCATGTTTATCTATTACTCTTACAAGATACTTAATAACATTATCTCTTACATCATATTTTTTTGATAATACCTTTATTGACATTCCTTCTTTTTTATTATTATAAATATTTATTTTATCTTCGTAACTTAATTTTGACATATAAAAACCTCGTTTCCATGTCCAAGAAACGGGGTTCATATCATTAATAGCTAATTTTTTACTTATTTGCTTCTTCTTCAGAATCTAAATTATCTTTTTCAATTAATGCTACAGTTGAAACCTTTTGATCATCTTTTAGATTCATAAGTCTTACTCCTTGAGTAGCACGTTTTAATGTAGATACTTGTTCAAGAGGTAATTTAATAATTATACCAGAATCTGTCATTATCATTAAATCCAAAGGAGCATTCGGCATTAATGTTTTCAATGAAACCATATTTCCATTCTTTTCAGTTATATTTAAAGCCTTAACGCCTTTACTTCCTCTATGAGTTAATCTATATTCATCAACTAAAGTTTTTTTACCATAACCATTTTCTGTAACAATCAAAACCATATGGCCAGGTTCTACAACTTCAGCTCCAACAACAACAGAACCATCAAGTTCCATACCTTTAACCCCAGAACTATTTCTACCCAAAGCTCTTAACTCATTCTCATCGAATCTTACCATTCTTCCATTACTTGCTCCGATTAATATTTCATTTTTTCCACAAGTCTTTTTTACAGTTATAAGTTCATCATTTTCCTTTAATATAATAGCATTTTTTCCACTTTTACGTATATTATCAAATTCACTAACAGGTGTACGTTTTATAATACCATTTTTAGTTACAAAAACTAAATATTTTGCAAAATCTTCATTTTGTTTTAAATTTAATATCGAACTAATGTTCTCATCTTTATCTAAAGGTAATAAATTAATAATTGGTAAACCTTTTGATTGTCTAGAAAATTCAGGTATTTCATATCCTTTAAGTCTATATACTCTACCTTTATTTGAGAATAATAGAATATAATCATGTGTACTCATTGTAATCATTTTTTCCACAAAGTCTTCTTCGTTAGTTGACATACCTTTAATACCTACTCCACCTCGATTTTGTGTCTTATAAGTATCAGCTTTAATTCTTTTTATATACCCATTATTAGTTAAATTAATAATTACATTTTCCTCAGGTATCAAAGACTCATCTTCAATATATTCAATCGCAGTCATATCAATATGAGTGCGTCTTTCATCACCATATTTTTGCTTAATTTCTAAAAGCTCATTTTTTATAACTTCAAGTATTTTCTTATCACTAGCCAAAATTTCTTTCAATTCAGCAATTGTTTTTAATAAATCATTTAGTTCATTTTCAATTTTTTCACGTTCCAAACCAGTTAACCTACGTAATCTCATTTCCAAAATTGCATTAGCTTGTATCTCAGTTAGTGAAAAACCATTCATTAAGCCTTTTCTTGCTTCATCATCTGATTTAGATCCACGAATAACCTTTATAACCGCATCAATATTATCTAAAGCTATTTTTAAGCCTTCTAATATATGAACTCTTTTCTCCGCAACATCTAAATCAAACTTAGTACGACGAATAATAATTTCTTTTTGATAATCAATATACTTTGAAATAATATCCTTTAAACCTAAAGTTTTAGGAACACCTTGATCAAGCATCAAGAAAATAATTCCATAAGTAGTTTGAAATGCCGTATGCTTATATAATTTATTTAAAACAACTTGTGCATTGGCATCCTTTTTTAAAGTAATAGTTATCTTAATACCATCTTTTAAATCTGAATGATAATCAGCTATTCCTTCAATAGTTTTATTATGTACTAATTCTGCTACTTTATTTTTTAACTCTAAAGTATTTACTCCATATGGAACTTCATCAACGATAATATATTGTCTACCATTTTCCTCTACAATTTGAGCCTTACTTCTAATTGTAATAGTTCCTCTACCAGTTTCATAAGCATTTCTTATTCCACTATTACCTAAAATAATTCCTCCTGTTGGAAAATCTGGTCCCTTAATATACTTCATTAAACCATCTAAATCAATATCAGGATTATCAATATAAGCAACACATCCATCAATTACTTCTCCTAAATTATGTGGAGGAATATTTGTTGCCATACCAACAGCAATACCAGTAGTTCCATTAAC
>CACYRE010000022.1:0-1716 GCA_902776735.1 uncultured Erysipelotrichaceae bacterium
ATGCTTTTGATAGATATACAATTTATTAAATTATTTAAGTCTTTGGAAGAAGATAATCCTTTTTGTAAAAATAATATATTAATTTTAAGAAGAGCTAGTGTTTATTCTTTTATAATGACAATGTTTTGGATAATAGATAGTTTAATATTATACTTTTTATGTAATTGTACATATATTAATTATTATATAGTTATTGCTTTTTTAATAGTATTGTTTTTTGGCGTAGGAGTAGCTTTATATATATTAAGTAAATTATTTTCTAAAGCATATACTTATAAGGAAGAGAATGATTTAACAATATGATAGTAATTAATTTAGATGTGATGATGGCAAAAAGAAAAATCGGTTTAGTTGAACTGGCTGAGAAAATAAATATTACTCCTGCTAATTTATCAATACTAAAAAATACGTTTTAGTACATTAGAAAAAATATGTGAAGTCCTAGATTGTACACCTGGAGATATTATTGAATTTAAAAAGAATGGAGATAAGTAATATGACATATTTATATCTTTTATTAATAAGTGTTTTTTATACTATATTATTTTATGGTAAGAAAAAAGGTCTATCAGTATTAATTTTTACAGTAGTACTTCTTATATTTACAAAGAAATATCTAAAGAAAGAAAACTTAGAATTAAATAAAAAGTCCTATATTTATATGATTCCAATTATTTTACTTAGTGCTACATATATGATATTTGATAATCAAGTTTTTAATTTTTTCAATTATTTTGGAATATTGCTTCTATATAATTATATGATTATAAGTATTACTTTTAAAAACGATCTTATGCAAACAAAGATATTAAATAGTATTAGTTTATGTTTTTCAACTATTAGAAATGCTTTTAAATCATTTGGAGAATGTAGAAGTTATATAAATAATAAAAGTAATTTTAAGAGTAAAAAGATACATAAATATTTAAAAAGTATATTTATTACAATAATTGTTTTAACAATAATAATTTCGCTACTCGCAACTTCTGATCAAATATTTGGAAGTATGTTTAATAATTTATTTAGTTTTGTAAATAATATAAATAATATAATTTTACAAGATTGGTTTTTTAAATTAATTTATATGTTTATTATATTTTTATTATTACTTGGATTATTTTATTCTATTAAAAATATAAAAATTAAGAATAGTAATTTTAAAGTACCTAAGAGTGATAATCTAACAATCAAGATGATTCTCATCAGTTTAAATATAATTTATTTAATATTTTGTATTATTCAAATAAAATCATTATTCTTTAGATCATTACCAGCAAACTATGTTTATTCAACATATGCTAGACGTGGTTTCTTTCAATTACTTTTTGTTTCAATTATAAATATAATTTTAATATTATATATAAAATCTAATATTAGGGAAAATAAAACTATTAATATTTTAAACTTACTTATGATAATTTTTAACTATATTATAATATTTAGTTCAATTTATAGAATGTATTTATATGAACAAGCTTTTGGTTATACTTATTTAAGACTTCTAGTATATTGCTTTTTAGTATATGAAATAATTATCTTAATACCAACGATTTTTTATGTATTTGACAAGAAAATTGATTTATTAAATACTTATTTTATAATTTTTATTATTTGGTATGTTACCATTAATTATATGAATTTTGATTATATTATTGCTTATAATAATGTAGAAAGATATCTTAATAATAGAAATAGTGAAATTGATGTTAGTTATTT
>CACYRE010000022.1:1721-3937 GCA_902776735.1 uncultured Erysipelotrichaceae bacterium
TTGATGATTAAAGAATATAAAAATACTATTAAAACTAATTATTCTAAGGATATTAGAGAGTTTAATATTAGCAATTATCATGCATATAAAAAAGTGAGTAGATTTAAATGATTTTTTAGAATAGATAGTATATAATTATGGTAGGTGAGAGTATGATAAAATTAAAGAATGTTTCTAAATATTATTATAGTAAAGGAGTTATTGCGACTGGTTTTACTAAAGTTAATTTAGAATTTAATATAGGTGAATTTGTCGCAATTACTGGTGAATCTGGTAGTGGTAAGAGTACGCTTCTTAATGTTATTTCTGGACTTGATTCTTATGAAGAGGGAGAAATGTATGTTAATGGTAAAGAAACAAGTCATTATATGGAAAAGGATTGGGAGATATATCGTAGAAAATATATTGGCAATATTTATCAAAATTTCAATTTAATAAATAGTTACTCAGTATATCAAAATATTGATTTAATTCTTTCTTTAAATGGAGTTCCTAGAAAATTACGCAAGAGTAAGATTAACGAGCTGCTTGCTAGGGTTAATATGACTAGATATAAACATACCAAAGTATCAAAACTTTCTGGAGGGCAAAAACAAAGAGTCGCTATCGCAAGAGCCTTGGCAAAAGATGTTCCAGTAATAATAGCTGATGAGCCTACTGGTAACTTAGATAAAGCTGCAGCTATTTCAGTCATTAAACTTTTAAAAGAAATTTCTAAAGATAAATTAATAATTATTGTAACTCATAATTATGATCAGGTAGAAGACTATGTTACTCGTAAAATTACTATGCATGATGGAAGAGTACTAGAAGACAAAAAACTTATGGATGTTTCTAATGATGATAATTTAATTAAAACTGCATCTCTTAAAAATATAAATATACTTGAAAAGGTTAGATTAGGTATTAGAAATACATTTAATATTGTTCCTAAATTTATATTGCTTTTACTTGTATATTCATTTATTGTTTGTGCTTTAATGGCAGAATATTCTTATTTTAGACTTAATGAAGAAGATATTGAAAAACTCGGTTATAATAATTTATTTTATGATACTAATCCTTCTAGAATAATTATTAATAAGAATGATAAAACTACTTTTAGTGATGATGAAATTAATAAGATTAAATCTATTAAGAATGTAGAAAGTATTTCTACAAATGCTGTGGTAGATGATATTATTTTTCAATATAGTAATGATAATGATATTTGGATAAATTGTCTTCTAAAACCGATTGACAATTTTAAAGGTAAAGTTGATGTTGGAAGAGTACCAGAAAAAGATAATGAAGTGATAGTTGTAGGTAGTAAAAGTATTTTAACATCTCCTGATAAAATACTTAATAAAGATTTATATACAGACTATGATAATGGTAAATTAGATAAAAGTACAGGAATAAAAATAGTAGGTATTAAATACTCTGATAATACTTCTTCTTTTAAGTATACTGATAGCATAATGTATGTTAGTAATAATTATATTAATAATATGACTTATTTAACTAATAAAAATTATAGTGAAATTAAACTAAAATTTATGGGTACTAACTATAAAATAGGATCTGATAATAATTTTAAAATAGATACTAATGACTGGGTAAGTCCAGGTAAGGCTTTTATTTCTTCTAGTTTAAATAGTTATTGTGATAAGGAAAAATGTATTGGAAGAGACTTTGATATTAATATTAAAAATATATATTTTGAAAGTAATAAGAGTTTTAATATAGAGAAAGTATATGACTCTAAGAATATTAATAAAATATTAAATTTACCTGATTATAATAAAGATAATTTTAATGAATACTATGATTTTACTTTTTATATTAATCCAAATGACTATAGAGATTTATTTAATAAAGGTACTTATGAAATTAGTGTTTATGCTAATGATATTAAAAATGTAGATAATATTTCCAAAAAATTAAATAGTATGAATTATCATACTTTAAATATAAAAGATACTTTAGTAAGAGATGATAGTGTTAAAATTATTAGAGTTATTAAAATAATTGTTACATGCATATTAATTGTAGTATTATTCTTTATTTCATATTTTATTATTAAATTAATATTAAAGTCTCGTAATTCTTATTTTGCTATACTTAGAATGCTTGGAGCTAATATTTCAGTATGTAGAAATTTACTTGTTTTAGAGTTATTTAATGTAGCAAGTATTGCTTATTTTATCTTTTTATTGCTTGCTAAAATGAATGAA
>CACYRE010000022.1:3970-23574 GCA_902776735.1 uncultured Erysipelotrichaceae bacterium
TATTTTACTTTTAATGATTATCTTACTTTGTATTTAATAATTATTTTGATGTCTTTATTTATTAGTTTAAGATATGCTTCTACTTTATTTAAGAAGTCGGTTATGAATACTTATAGGGAGGAGGCATAGTATGATAAAAATAGAAAAAATTGATAAATATTTTAATAGATTTAGAAAGAATAAATTACATGTTATTGATAATACTTCTTTAGAATTTTCAGATAATGGGTTAGTTGCTTTATTAGGCCCTAGTGGATCAGGAAAAACTACCTTACTTAATGTAGTATCTGGACTTGATACAGTAGATAAAGGTAAGATATATATTAATGGGAAACGAATTACTAGAAGAACGCAAAATTATGTAGATAAAGTTAGAAATTTAAACATTGGTTATATTTTTCAAGACTATAAATTAATTGAAGATAAAAGTGTTTATGACAATGTAGCAATTGTTCTAAAAATGTTAGGTATAAAAGACAAGAATGAAATCGATAAAAGAGTTACCTATGTTTTAGATAAGGTTGGAATGCTAAGATATAAGAGAAGACCTTGTAATATGTTATCAGGTGGTGAGAGACAACGAGTTGGAATAGCTCGAGCAATAGTTAAAAATCCTAATATTATAATAGCTGATGAGCCGACAGGAAACCTAGATAGTAAAAATTCTGTAGAAGTAATGAATATTATTAAAGCAATATCAAAAGATAGATTAGTTTTATTAGTAACTCATGAAGTTAATTTAGCAAAATTCTATGCTACAAGAATTATTGAACTAGAAGATGGAAAAATAACTAACGACTATTTAAATACTGATGTTTCTGATTTAGATTATAAGATTATTAATAATTTATATTTAAAAGATTATAAATATGATAGGAATATTGAAGGAATTAATATATATTCAAATAATAATAATATACCTAAATTAAATATAGTAGTTGAAAATAATAATATTTATATAAAGAGTTTAGATAATTTAGATATAGAAGTAGTAGATGATGAATCTAGTATTCAGATGATTAATGATAACCAAAAAAATATATCTTTAGAAGAATCATTAAAATATGAATTTAATTTTAAAGATATTATTAATAATAATTATAAATTAAAATATTCATCTATTTATAATCCAATAAGTTTTATAATTGAAGGTTTTAAAAAAGTATTTAACTTTTCAGTAATTAAAAAATTTCTTTTATTAGGTTTTTTTGCTGCTGGTATTTTTATAATGTATGCAATCTCTTCTATTCTTGGTAGTACTACGATCAAAGATAGTAAATTTGTTCAATATAATAAAAATTATTTACTTGTAAAACAAAAGAAAATACAAGTAGATAAATATTTAGATTTAGAAAATAACTTAGGAGCAAACTATATTATTCCTGGAGATAGCTTGATTAATTTAACTTTTTTAACTAATGACTTTTATCAATTCGAAAATTCTAGGTTAAGTTTGGAAGGTAGTCTTACAGATATTAATGAACTTAATAGTAAAAAAATTATTATGGGTACTATGCCAACTAATAATAATGAAATTGTAGTTGATAAAATGGTTTTAGATAAATCTTTAAAAAATTCTATTTCAAAGAATATGGGCTTTATTAAATATAAGGATTATTTAAATAGAGAAATTGTAATTAATAATATGCCTAATAAAAAAATAGTTGGTATTGTGAGTTGTGATAGCCCTTCAATTTATATGAATAAAGATGATTTTATTAATGTAATTTATCATACTAAAGATAATTCTAGTGATGATGTAAATATTTTGACAGATAGCATTAATACTAATTATACTTATGATGATTATAATTTATATAATAATATAGTTATATTAAAAGAAGGAAGATATCCTACTAATGATTATGAAGTAATTGTAAATTTTAATAATAAAAGCAGTATGCCACTAAATAAAGAAATAGATAAGTCAATTAATAGTCATAAATTAAAAGTAGTTGGTTATTATACTTCTTCTGATGATATCAATATAATGTTAATTAATAGTAATACTAATAAATTTAATTTAATAGAAAATACATCAAATATATCTATTTATAGTAATAATAAAAAAGATATATTAAATAAAGCTAAAAATGATTATAATTTAAATATAATTGATACTTACAAGAATAGTAGAGATAAATATATTAATAGTCAAAAAGATAGTGTTAAAACTACATTAATTAGTTCTTTAATAATAATTGGTATATCTCTAATTGAAATGTTTTTAATGATTAGATCTAGTTTCTTATCTCGTGTTAAGGAAGTTGGTACACTTAGAGCTATTGGTATTAAGAAGTCTGATATATATATTATGTTTATTGGAGAAATATTAGCAATTAGTTTTATTTCTTCAATTCCTGGAATATTATTTGGTGCTTATATTTTAAATATTCTTAGTAAAATTAGTTATTTAGAAGGTTTACTTGTTGTAACTGGTAAGTCAATTATATTAGCAATTTTGTTTATATTAATATTTAATATTTTTATTGGTTTAATTCCAGTATTTAATACACTTAGAAAAAGACCAGCTCAAATACTTTCTAGGACTGATACATAAATGTAGATTTTTCTTTAATGTGATTAAAAAATATGCTATTATTTTTAATAGATACTACTAATTTGCTTTTATGTGAATAAAATAGTAAAATAAAGATAGTATGTTTTAGGAGGGGTAAAATGACACCCATTAGGGATTTTTTTACTAGGATTTTTAAGAAGAAAAATGATGATAAGCCTTGGCTTGAATATTATTCTAGAGAAGAGAGAAGTATTAAATTTACTGATAAATCTATATATGATTTTTTAGTTGAGTCTGTTGGAGAAGACAGAGATTATCCAGCTATTAACTATTTTGGTAATGTTTTAAGTTTTAATGAATTTTTTTCAAATATTGATTTATGTGCTAGAAGTTTAAGAGAATTTGGCGTAAGAGAAGGAGACGTTGTAACAATATGCTGTCCTAATATGCCAGAGGCATTATATGTTTTTTATGCTTGCAACAAAATTGGAGCAATTGCTGATATGGTTCATCCATTATCTAGTGATGCTCAACTTCTTAGTTATTTGAATAATTCTCAGTCTAGATTATTAATATTAGTTGATTTTAATTATGAAAAGTTTTATGATGTTATTCCTAAGACTAAAGTTTACAAAACTATACTTGTTAGTCCAAAAGAATCAATGCCTTTAGGTCTAACTATAGGTTATACTCTAACCCGTGGAATTACTTTGAAAAAACCAGCACAAGGAGATAGTAGATATCTTAGTTGGCGTGATTTTATGATAAGAGGTTATAAAAATCATGAGAATTATCATGCTAAAATGAAGAAAAATGATCCAGCTATTATTTTACATAGTGGTGGAACTACAGGAACTCCTAAAGGTATAGTAATTTCAAATTATAATTTTAATGCTGAAGCACAACAAGGTGGAGTTGCGGTAATCGATGTTAAACCAAAAGATAAAGTAATTGCTTTAATGCCGATATTCCATGGCTTTGGTCTTGGAGTAGGTGTGCACACACCATTTTGTCTTCGAGCAGAAGTCATTCTAATGCCAGAATACGATGCTGGAAGATTTTACAAAATTTGGAAGAATGAAAAACCACATGTAATTTTAGGTGTTCCAACTTTATGGGAAGCAATGATGAGTAATAGGAGAATGGATAATGTTGATATGTCCCAACTTAAGTATATAATTTCTGGTGGAGACTATTTAACAACAGCCCAAGAAAATAGATTAAATGACTATATTCATAGACACGGAGCCCATGTAAATGTTGCGAAAGGCTATGGAATGACTGAGTCTGTTGCGGCCACTTGTTTTTCAATATCTGGTGCCAATGAAGTAGGAAGTATAGGTATTCCAATGGTTGGTAACACTTATAAAATATGTGATCCTGAAACTCATGAAGAATTACCAATTGGCTCTGAAGGAGAAATTTGTGTTCATGGACCAACTGTTATGTTAGGTTATTTGAATAATAAAAAAGAGACTGCTAAAGTACTTATAAGACATAAAGATGGCAAGATTTACTTGCATACAGGAGACGCTGGTTATATTTCCCCAACAGGTTCAGTTTTCTTTACCTATAGAATTAAAAGAATGATTGTTGTATCTGGCTTCAATGTTTATCCAAGTGAAATAGAAGGAGTTATTTCTAAACATAACTTAGTTGATAGGGTATGCGTAATAGGCGTGCCTCATCCTTATAAAATGCATGTACCAAAAGCATTTATTGTACTTAAAGATGGAATAGAAGCAACTCCTAAGATTAAGAAAGAAATAGTTGAACTTTGTAAAGAAAACTTATCAGTTTATGCTAAACCTAAATATTTTGAATTTAGGGCTGAATTACCTAAAACTTTATATGGAAAAATTAACTATAAAGAATTAGAAAAAGAAGAACTAGAGAAAGCAACAGCCAAAGAAAATAAGTAATTCTTTGGCTTAATTTTATATGAAAATATTAATAATAGGAAATGTTGGTAGCGGTAAAACTACTTTAGGTAATAATTTAGCTAAATTATATGGAATAAAATTATTTTCAATAGATAATATAGTATATGATGACGAAAACAAATTAAAAAGAGAAAAATTAGATCAGATTAATTTATTAAATAAGATTAATAGAGAAAATAAAGAATATATCATAGAAGGAGTATTACGTAAAAATATGGACTTTTTACTAAACTTAGTTGATAAAATAGTAGTCATTGATCTAAATAAAAAAATATTAAAAAATAGAATTAGAAAAAGATATATAAAACAAAAAATTGGTATTTCTAAAGATAAATATTTAGTTAGTAAAGTTAATTTAGGTGAAATGTATGATTGGATAGAAAAATATGATTATGAAAGAATTAATAAACTTATAATTAAATATAGTCGTAAAATTATCTATTTAAAGACAACTAAAGATATTAATAAATATTTAAAAGCTGTAAAGAAAGAATTATTTCTTTTATAATTTAAAATAATAAATACAAATTAACATTATAATAGATCCTAATATGAATCCTCGTAATGTTATTTTTTTGTTATTGTAAGTTAGAGCTTCATTTAATTCTTCATTTATGGCAATTTGGAGCATTATACCAGCAGTTATTGCATAAAGTATTCCAAGTATGTCATATGATATAATATTTCTAAAAAATATTAGAGATATTACTCCACCAGATAATTCTGATAAAGCAGAAATAAGTGTTAAAATAAATACTTTTTTGTGAGTTGATCCTGCGTGATATAATGGTACAGCAATAGCTATTCCTTCTGGAATATTATGAAGAGCTATACCTAAAGATAAAGCAAGACCTAATTTCATATTATTATTTGTAGAAATAAATGTAATAATACCTTCTGGAATATTATGAAGAATTAAAGCAAATAAAGAAACAATTCCTACTTTATATAAATTATTAGATGTTTTTAAACTTATTAATTTATCAATAATAATAGATATAAATATACCAAGAAATAAAAAAATTAAAACTAAAAATAAATTATTTAAAATATTTAATGATTCAATAATAAGAGAAAATAAAGATAAAGTAATCATTGTACCTGCTGAAAAAGAAAGAGTATAATTAATAATCTTATCTTTATATTTTAAATTTAAATATGTAGGTATAATACCTAGTAGGGTAGATATACCAGAAAGAGTTGTTATTAATAATGGTTTCATACTAAATTATATAAATTATTTTCTAAATTATACTAAATTTGTTATAATACATGTGAAAAGAAGGAATTAATATGAATTATGATTTAGAAATGGAAAAACAAATGGCTAAATTACATGAAGGTGATGAGTTATTATTACATGCATGTTGTGCTCCATGTTCATCTGCTGTATTAGAGAGGCTTTCAAACTTTTTTAAAATAACAATATTTTATTATAATCCTAATATTACTAATAAAGATGAATATCACAAAAGAGTTTTAGAAGTTAAAAAATTTATTAGTGAGTTTAAGACTAAATACGCTATTTCTTTTATAGAAGGTAAATATGATCCTGATAGATTTTTTGCAATTAGTAAGGGATTAGAAAATGAACCTGAAAGAGGTAGGAGATGCTACAAGTGTTATAAATTAAGGCTTGAAGAAACTGCTAGAGTTGCTAGTTCTTTAGGTTATAGAAATTTTTGTACGACCTTAACACTTTCTCCATATAAAAATAGTAATTGGTTAAATGAAATAGGATCTGAATTAAATAAAAAATATGAGTCTAATTATTTATATAGTGATTTTAAAAAGAAAAATGGTTATAAAAGAAGTATAGAATTATCTCATGAATATAATTTATATAGACAAGATTATTGTGGATGTATATTCTCTTTTAAGGAGAAGTTAGAAAAAGAACAATCTAAAAAAGAATCTATGTAAAGTTATAAGTAAAATTGTCTAATTTGGAATAAATTATAATCTTTTATGATATAATTATTTAGAAATGGAGGAGTATTCATGTTATTACTTACAAAAGCAATTGTAGCAATTATGATTGGTTTTTTATCTTCAACTATACTTGGTTTAATATTTGTTCCTTTATTAAAAAAATTAAGAGTTGGACAAAAAATATCTATATTTGTTGGAGAGGCCCATCGAAAAAAAGAAGGTACTCCAACAATGGGGGGACTTATTTTTATTGTTCCAACAGTATTAGCAACTATTTTTTTAGTTTTAACAGATAAAATTAGTTATACATCTAACTTAGGTATTGTATTACTTGTTTTTATCGGCTATACTTTCATTGGCTTTTTGGATGACTTTATTTCGGTTAGAAGAGGAAATAATGAAGGCTTGACGGTTTATCAAAAGTTATTCATGCAAGTTTTGATTGCTATAGGTTTTTTCTATATCTATATGCGTAATGGAGGACAGACAGCTTGGGTTGTTGGAACATTAAAAATTGATTTAGAAATGGGCTGGTTGTATGGTCTAGCGATTCTATTTGTTTTGGTTGGAGCAAGTAACGCTGTTAATTTAACAGATGGATTAGATGGATTAGCTGGAGGATTGTCTGCCATTGCCTTTATTGCTTTTGCACTTATTTCTTTGTCAGTTGGTTTTGAAGACATTGGAATTTTTTGCTTAATATTAGTTGGTAGTTTGTTTGGATTTTTAATTTATAATTCACATCCTGCTAAAGTATTTATGGGGGATACTGGTTCCCTTGCTCTTGGTGCTGTAATGGGAGCAATTGCAATACTAACACATAGAGAGCTTACATTACTAGTTGTCGCATCAGTTTTTGTAATCGAAACATTATCAGTTATTTTACAAACATTTTGGGTCATAGTATTTAAGAAAAAGTTATTTTTAATGACTCCACTTCATCATCATTTTGAAAAACTTGGTTGGCAAGAAACAGATATAGTTAAATTATTTTGGGTATGTGGCTTGATATTTGCTATGGCAGGAATTATTTTTGGAGTTTGGGTATAGAAGTCTCTCAGAGACTTTTTTCTTTTATAATTTTTATTTAACATGATATACTATTAGTATAAGGAGGGTATTTAAAATGAAAAAAAATACTTGGGAAGATTATAAAGAAGAGGATTTAAATAATTTAAATAATTTATGTAATGACTATAAATTATTTATTAGTAATAGTAAAACTGAAAGGGAAGCAACTAATAATATTGTAAAATTGGCTTTAAATTCTGGGTTTAAAGATTTAGATTATTATATTGACAATAATATAAAATTAAAAAGTGGTGATAAAATATTTGTTAATAATAGAGGTAAGAGTGTATGTTTATTTGTAATAGGTGATGAGGATATTACAAAAGGTCTTAATATTTTGGGTGCACATATTGATTCTCCTAGACTTGATTTAAAATCTAGTCCATTATATGAAGATGAAGAATTAGCATATTTTGATACCCATTATTATGGAGGTATAAAAAAATATCAATGGGTAACATTGCCACTTGCATTACATGGTGTAGTTGTAAAGAAAAATGGTCAAAAGATTAATATAAATGTTGGTGATGGTGAAGATGAACCAGTAGTTGGTATTACAGATTTACTACCACATTTAGGCACTGAACAAATGAAAAAGAAGGCTAGTGAAGTTATTCCTGGAGATAAATTAGATGTCTTAGTAGGTAGCATTCCTTTTAAAACTGAAGACAAGGATAAAGAAGATTTAGTTAAAAAAAATATTTTAAATATTTTAAAAGAAAAATATAATATTGAAGAAGATGACTTTTTATCTAGTGAAATTGAAGTTGTACCAGCTGGTAAAGCAAGAGATTTTGGGCTTGATAAGTCAATGATTATAGCATATGGTCAGGATGATAAAGTATGCGCTTTCACTTCATTAAAAGCTTTCTTAGATGTTAATAAATGTAATAAAACTACCAGTTGTATTTTAGTTGATAAAGAAGAGATAGGAAGTGTTGGAGCAACTGGAATGGAGTCTTCATTTTATGAATAGGACATGATTCCATAACAACGTTAGGTCGTGTATTTAAAAATTCTAAGATGTTATCAAGCGATGTTACGGCCTCATTTGATCCACTTTATAGTGATGTATATAATAAAAGGTGCGATACTTTATTAAATAGAGGTGTTTCATTTTGTAAATATACCGGTGCTCGAGGTAAGAGTGGTTCAAATGACGCCAGTGCTGAATTTATTGCTGAAATTAGAAAGATGATGGATGATGCTAATGTAAAATTTCAAATTACAGAAATGGGAAAAGTTGATGCCGGAGGTGGAGGCACAATAGCCTATATACTTGCCAATAAAAATGTTAGCGTAATAGATTGTGGAGTAGGAGTACTTAGTATGCATGCTCCATGGGAAGTAACATCAAAATCAGATATTTATGAAGCCTATAAATGCTATAAAGTATTCTTAAATAAAGCCTAGATATCATGTAGTATTTGTCATAAAAATCTTATGATAAACAAAAAAATAATTCAACTTTAATAGGAATATGTGCTTCTTAATTAGCTTTTATTTACTAGGAGAAGTTATTTATACGGTATTAGACAAAAAAGTTTAAATATTTATAGAAATAATGAATTATTTAAAAAATTAATCTATCAAGAAAAAATAGAGAATTAGAAGATAGTACTAGTAATTTTACTAATTAGTACTAATATTGTAAGATATAAATAAGATTTATTCTTATTTTTTTCTTTTTTCATATAATTAATTAGGTGAAGAATATGAAGAAGATGGATAAGATCCTTTTAATAACAATTATAATATTATGTTTATTTGGATTACTTATGATATATTCGTCTTCTAGTATTTGGGCAAATTATAAATTTAATGATAGCTTTCACTATTTAAAATATCAAGGAATATTTTTTATAATAGGTTTATTTTTAATGATATTAATATCTAAAATAGATGTGGTTATTTATTACAAATATTCTAATCAAATATTACTTGTTAGTTTAATATTGCTTGTTTTAGTATTAATTCCTGGTATTGGTAGTGTTAGAAACGGTAGTAGAAGTTGGTTTGGTATTGGCTCTCTTGGAATACAACCAAGTGAAGCTGCTAAGATTAGTTTAATTATCTTTACTAGTAAATACTTAGCAAATAATAGAGATTATATTAGTAATTTTTTTAAGGGTGTTATTCCAATACTTAGTATTCTATTCTTATTTTTTGGACTTATTATGTTACAACCAGATTTAGGTACAGGTTTAATTTTATTTACATCAATAATTGCTATATTTTTTATTTCAGGAGTTTCAAATAAATTTTTTATTATAGGTGGTATATTTGGAATAATTGGGGTTATTTTATTAATAATAATTGCACCTTATAGAATGGATAGAATTAGTGCTTTTATTAATCCTTGGAAAGATGAACTAGGAACAGGATTTCAAATAATACAGAGTTTATATGCTATTGGACCTGGAGGACTACTTGGCTCCGGTTATCTAAATTCAATACAAAAAAACTTTTATTTACCAGAACCCCAAACTGATTTTATTTTTTCAATTATTTGTGAAGAGTTTGGTGTAGTTGGTGCTATTATTATAGTTTTGCTTTTTAGTATTTTATTTTATAGAGGAATTTTAATCGCAACAAAAACTGATGATTTATTTTCTAAATATTTAGCTTTTGGTATTACTTTTCAATTATTATTTCAAACTATTATGAACTTATGTGTAGTAGTTGGATTGATTCCTGTTACAGGTGTTACATTGCCTTTTATTTCTTATGGAGGAAGTTCACTTCTTATATCTATGGCTAGTATGGGAATTATTTTAAATATAAGTAGGAAATAAATGATTATTTTAAAAACTAGTATTATTTATTTTGAAGATTAATATTTATTAAGAATATTTTATTGCTATTTGTAAAATAAAGAATATTATTTTTTGTGTTATGTAATAATCTTTTTAAATAGAGTATTTTTGCTTTTTAATGTAATTTTATTAAGAATAATTATAAATAAATTTAATATGTAAATTATTCATTGCAACTGGATATGAAAAATAATAAAGATATGTTATACTAATATATGAAAGGTAGCTTTTATATTGGGGTTTCAGCTTTGAAGGGAACCCAGATGGAACAATTGTTAATAAAGACTATTATCATGATGAAAATGGTAAAGTTTATACTGGAGATGATATTATGAGCCAAGAGTTGGCTAATGAAATTTTTGGGAGAGAACAAGTCGATTTTAGAGGTCAAAAATTAACTATTATTTCACCAGAATATGTTTATAAATTAAAGAATTATACTAAAAAAGATAAAGATTTAGCAGATATAATGTTTATGGAAAACAAAATAGATAAAGATAAGTTAGAACGAATTTCTGAATTACTTAAATTATCTAGAACTGAATATACAAAAGTTAAAGGTTTAGGACAAAATTTTAATTATCATACTCATACATATAGATCTGGTCATTCAGAGTATGCTAGTGATGAAGAAATTTTACAAGTAGCAAAAAGTGTGGGTATTTCAATGCTAGGTTTTAGTGAACGTATACCTAATCCAAATTTAATTTTACCAGATGAAGATCATAGAATGCTTTTATCTGAAGTAGATGGCTATATTGCATCTATTAATAAAATGAAACAAGATAATCCAGATATGACAATATTAGTAGGATTTGAAGCAGAATTTGATCCTATGAAAGAATCTTTTTTGGGTGAAATGAGAGATAAAGTTGATTATATGATATTAGGTCAGCATTTTGTAACTCGTGGACTTCAAAATGTGCCATCAAAAAATAATCCTAATTATCCTATTGAATATGCTAATATGGTTAGCAAAGCAATAGAAAGTGGAATTTTTGATATTGTTGCTCATCCAGATTATTTTATGGAGTTTAGAGATACTATTGTTTCAGAAGAAGATAGAAAATTATTTGATGAAAACTCTGTAATTGCTAGTCAAATAATATGTGAGAAAGCAAGAGATATGGGAATACCTATTGAAATTAATTTATTCCCTGCATTAAATAATCAAGTCTTATCTGATGGTAAATTAACTTACCCACATCCTACTTTTTGGCAAGTAGCCCAAGAAATTGATGGTTTACAAGTTTTAAAAGGTATTGATGCTCATGATTTAAGTGAATTTAAAAATGTACCACAAGCAGAACAGCTTATTAGTAATATAGAACAAATGGTAAGTGATAAATTAATTCAAGGAAGTTATAACCCAGTTATAGCAAGACAAAATAATCCAAAACTACAAGAGGCTTATACAAGAAATCAAGAAAGTGCTTTGACATTTGAAACACACATGATTAGCCAAATAGTAAATGGTACACTAGGAAGTATTGAAGATGGTCTTGATTCAGAAAGTTTAGCAATAGCAGTTGGGACTTCTTTAAATGGAGTTATGCAAAGTTGTGTTGATGGAGCTGATAAAAAAGATAAAACAACTATTAATGAAATTTCAACAATTGTTGATTCCCAAGATTTATCATCTAAAGATAAAAAAGGAAAATTAGAAAGAAAAAAACAAGTTATAAATGAAACAAATCAAGTTTTAGCAAATCAACAAGTAGCAATAGAAAATGCAAAGAATAATGTTGTAAATGCAATAAATATAGGTTGTGAGTCTAAGCTTGAATATTTAAATATGGTTACTCAAATGACACAACTGCAATCAACAAAAAAAGAATCACAAAAGAAAAGAATTAAAGAACATATTACTAATTTTCAATATTTAAAAACTGGCGAAAAAACATATACTCAAGGCATGGGACAAGTAAAACAATTAAAAAAAGAAAATAATAATCATAATTCATCTAGTGGTTTTACTGATGCTTTATTGCTTACATTAATTGTTACATTCGTTATAGGTGTGGCAGTTGGAATTGGCTATATGTTATATAGAATTAGTATAGGAGGTTAAAAATGGATAATAATAATTTGAATATAAATGATTTAAATAATACACAACAACCTAATTTAGATATGGAACAACCTAAAATGTCAGAACAATCAGAATTAACTGAGCAAATTACTACTGAAGAAGCACAATATAGATATTTAAAGGAATTAAATAAAAAATTAACATTATTCAAAAAACAAAGTGACCAATCTGGAAAAAAGGATGAAGAAACTGAACAACCAAATGAGGAGGTAAAAAAATGAGTTCTACTGAAATTAAATATTGTATTGATAATCAAGAAAAAATTTATGCAGAACTTGAAAAGATAATAGAAAGTTTACCTCAAGAAACATCTGAAAGATTTGAAAAATTGTTTGAAGATGGTAATATTGAGGAAGTATATAATATTATTAATAGTATTTCTCCAAATAGTAATATAACATTATCATCATTAAAACTATTAAGTTTCTTACAAGATACTGAATTAAAAGATAAATTATTTTCTAATGAAGAATATACAAGTATTATAAAAGAACTTGCTGATATATATGGTGATAGATTATCAGAGATAATGGATATAAGTGATTTGGATTCCTTATTATCTTTAGATGATCCAAAATACTCTGATATTTATAGATCAGTTCTTGAAAAAAAATTAGCATCTGTTTTTTCTGTCAAAGGTGTTATAGAAATTTTACAAAATTCTAATACCAGTGTCGTAAGTGAAGAATTAATAACTAACTTTTTAGAAAACTATAACTATCCTATGATGAGTAGTGATGTTAGAGAGTTTTTAAAAATCTTGCCTAGTTCTATATTACAAGATGGAACTATTGCAAAAACAATGGTAGGAAAAATAAGCAATATATTTGGTGGTGATGAAGAAATACTTGATTATATTCCATCAAGTGTATATGATCCAGAGTTTGTTAAAGAAATATTAGATAAATCAGAATTTAATTTTGATAAAGTATTTGAACATATTCCTAGAAAATTAAGGACAAGAGAAATTTGGGAAATAGCTTGTAATAAATCTACAGATTATCTTAATCAACTTCCTAATAATAATATTGATCCTAACATTTCCCAAGAAGAATATACTTCTTGGGTTGAAGATTTAATAACTAGAAAAATTACAGAAAATCCAGAAAATGCTATATATGTTTTTTCTAGTTTAGATGATTCAAAAAAGACTACTAGAATATGTCAAAAGGTTGCTGAATCTGTATCCCTTGAAAATGATACTTATGGATATGATAATCTTTTAAAATCTATTCCAGAAAGTAGTAGAACTTTAGAATTATATGCAACACTAGTTTCTAAATCACCTAGAGTTTTAAGTGATATTCCATTGCAATCATTTGTGCCTAACATTTCGCAGGAAGAATATGATAGATGGTTTGAAAATTTAATTTCACAAAGTATTGCTAATGTTCAAGATATGGATGCACTTTACTATTCTATTCCAAGAGAAAAAATCAACGAAAGAATTTGGAATGAATTTTTAGACAAATGTCTTGAAAAAAATATTGATAGAAGTCGTGCATCTTTGTCTATGGCGAATTTTGAAAATATGACACCACAAATGGTTGAACGAGCAATGAAAGATATTGATGTTACAGAGTTATTCTATGCTCCTTGTATAGATCAAAATTTAGAAGATTATGGTGATAGAAAAGAAATATATGCAAAGTGGCAAGCATCTTTTACAGAAGAACAAAAACAAGCATATAGGAATTGGTATGAACAAACATGGATTAAATTTGTAACTGAAACTAAAAACTACGGCTCACTTTATAGAAATGTTCCAAAAGAAGCAATTACTACTGCTATGAATAAGGCTTGTATAGATGTAAATTATGCATCTATTGAAAAAATGCCAATTCCAGAAAGCCCAGAGCAATTGCATGAGTACCAACAAATGCTAATTTATGCATTAGGTAAAATTCCTACTATTGACTATATAGATGAACGAAATACTAAAATTTATGATAATAGAGATATATTTAAAAATATACCAAAGAAATTCATTAGTGAAGAAGTTGTAAGACATGCAATTGAAAAAAATATAATTTATTTAACTTATGCCGACCCTACTGCTGAAAATTTTAACGAATTAATTGATATTGCATTTAAGAATAAATTAGCAAGTATGGGTAGAACTGAATTAACTGATAAAGAACACGATTTAATGCAAAGGTTTGCTCTTAACAATGCAGAATTATTTAAAACATTACAATTAGAAATATTAGATCCTAAAATAATTAGTGCTATTGGTGAATCTAGTTTAGAAAAAATAACAAGATATAAAGATGTTCAAAACTGTGTTTTAGGTATTGCTAAAGTTGAATCAGCATTAAAAACTTTTGGATTTGCTTTAGAAAATTTAAAAATGGATAATATTTTTATTGAACCACTTATTGAAAAATTGAGTAAATCTGTTTCTGGACAAATACCAGGAAGATATAGTTCTGAGGCTAAAGGTTATGTCGAATCAGCATTTTTAGATTTAGTATCACAAAGAATAGATAGAAAAGATATACCTTTTACTGATTATGAAAAAACAATTATTTCCTACTTAGCCCTTAATCCACAAGAAGGTAGAAAAATAACTAGTTATGATGATATTTTATCGTTTGTTGATAGAAAAAACAGTGAATTAGAAAGTATCGTTAATAATACTGAATCTACATTATTGGAAGTTAAAAATGCTTATTTAGAACGATTAGTTGGTTTAAATTATGCAACTGTTGCTAATTTAGTAACTATGTATGGAAATGATCCAGAGCAGTTATTACAAAACTATAAAAATGTTAGTCCAGAATCATTTAAGAAACTTGGCGAAAAAGAGGCACTTGAAATAATTATAAAATTGAAATCTCTTATTGAAACCCAAGATATAAATGCTATTAGAAGTGAATTTGCTAAAAATATCAGTCAAGAAAGAAAAGAAGAATCATACATTCGTTATCAAAAATCAACAATCTTAGAAACATCTTTAAGGAGAGCTTATGGTAGAGATATGGTTAATTCTTTATCAAAAAATGTAGATTCATTACAAACCCAAGAATTAGAATTTGAGGGCGAAAAATATCTTGTTAGAAAAGTAGATGGCAAGTTTAATAGGATGGTAAGTCTATTAGGTGCATTTCGTAAATCATCAACTACTGAGGGTGATATGTATGATAGATGGAATACAAGTCAAATGGCTAGTAACCATGCATTATGTTATAGTCTAATAAATCAATCTAATCCTGGTACTGCTATGATAAATGGCAAAAAAGGTGTTATTATATCAATAGATGGTTTTAGTCCAGAATCAGTATCAGCAGAAGCACCTTATGATTTGTGCTCTGATAATAGAAAAAACACAGTATTTACATGGCGACAACAACGATTCTTTTCTGCTCAAAATATGCCTAATCAAACAAGAGGTATGTATTCAGAATATGATATTGAAATTCAAGATGTTTTATCAGGAAGTGATAAATACCAAAAAATTCAACCAGCTACAATTATTTGTTTTGAAGAAGTTGATGAAGATAGTATCAGAGCAGCTATTGAACTCGGTAAAAAGTTAGGACATCCCGTTCCTATTGAACTTATTGACAGACGAGAATTAGCACAAACAGAAATGATGCATATTACAGAAGCACTTAACAAATTTAAAACTGGTGAAACCATAGATCCTACTTTGGTTGGTGAAATTATTACGAGATTTAATAATGTTAGAAATGCTCATAGATTTTCTAATTTATCAGATGAATTGGTAGGTGAGGATAAAGAAAATGAGAATAAAGATGCTCCATTTAATATTGAACACTTAAATCAAATGTTAAAAGAATGCCTTGATTCAGTTGAACAAAGAATTCGTAGTGGACAAGTTCAAGATGGTCTAGAAGCACTTGAAAGTATAAAAAAGGAAATTTATGATGAAAGACAAAAATCATTTTTAATGCCTACAATGTATGAAAAACAATTGTGGACAGGAATTGATATGGATATAGATTATACTTTAGATGAATTGCAAAAAACTTATGAAAAGCCAATTGTTAAAACATTAAAAGAAAGTAAAACATTAGATACATTATATCAAATGCAAGGAAAAAGGTTATCATCAGTTACATTTAATGCTACTTTTGGAAAAAATAAAAGTATTCCAGAACAATTATCAGCTGATCAAATAATGAAACTAATTGATGTAACTAAAATACAAGAAGGCATTTCTGAAGTACATTCTCAAGGTTTTTATCAAGGAAATAAATCTTATGACGAAGAACATATTGCTAGAGTGATTTTATATAGTGATGCTATATCTAAAATGGAGGGCTTTGATGATAAAACTAGAGGATTACTAACTGAGGTTGCAAAATATTATTCTTGTGGAAGACAATTAGATATTGCAGAAAAACATGAGCAGTATAGTGCAAAATTGGCAGGTAAAGTCTTAGCAGGTAAATATTCAACTGAAGACTTAGGTATGATACAAGCAACAATTGAATTACAAAATTTTAAACCAAGTTCTCATATAATATCAGAAATTGAAGAAGAAAGAAAAGCAAAACTTAGTGAATTATGTAGTAAGTATGGCATTAGCGAAGAGCAAGCAGTTGTTGTAAGTAAAATGTCTAGTTGTATTAGTGATGCTGTTAAACTTGATCAAACAAGATTCGTTGATAAAGCAAAAGATAAAGCCCCAGAACAATCTTTCTTGATTGGAAATTTAGAATCGGAATCTGCAAAGAAAATGGTTGAGTTTAGTTATTCGATGCAAGAACAATTAGCACAACAAGAATTAGACAGATTATCTAGTGTTGTTCAAATGGATTTTGACGCAGAAAAAGAACAAATAATGAAAGATTACTTTACTGAAATACTTATGATGAAAGAATTCAAAACTAAAGATGAAGAAATTACTCAATCGCCTATTGTAAGACTTGAATATTTAAAAACAAAATATCCAGAAATAGCAAGAATGGATTTAGAAGCATTATCAAAATCAAAGAAAACTGAAGTTGTCGCAGAAGAAACAAAAAGTCCAGAAATGTTACAATTAGAAGCCCAAAGGCGACAACTAAGGCGACAACAATTTGAAGCACGAGTTTCTGAATTAGGCTTACAAACAGATCCAGTTTTAACTTTAGATAAATTGTTTCAACAACAAGAGTTTATACAGCAACAGACATTAGAGCAAGGTGCAGAACTAGAAACACATCATGGTATGAAAATGTGATGAAATTTTACAGATAACTAAAAAATTACCACTTTTTTCGTAATTTAAGTTTTGATCAAAAAATAATCAACAAAAAGCATAGAAGAGACAGTACTGCAAAATATATTTTTATGTATTAGTTTTTATTATCTTTATCATTAATTTTCTAGACATTAATCTTGGGATGATGATATAATTTAATTATAATAAAGAGGGATAGTATGATAAAGTTTTTAAAAAAAATTAGAAATTTTTTAATTCTTGTTTTTTTATTTGGTATTGTAACAGCAACTTTAGATTATTTTAGGATGAATAGTGGATTTACACCTATATTTAATATATCTAAGTATGATGAACAAACTAAAGTTCAATCTTTTCGTGGCTTATTTTATCAAGCATCTAGAAAAGTGAAAGTATCAACTGCTGAATCTTTAGTTGATTCTAGTGATATAGAATATGTTGTCTTAGATCAAAAAATAAATATTCCAAAACAATATAAGAAACAAGAAAGAGATTTTTCTATTGAAACAAAAGATACTCCCAATTGTATATCTTCATCTAATTTATATTATGCAGATAAAGATATTAAAGTATATACTTATTGTTTAGATGATATAAATATTAAAGAAGATAATAAAAGTGATAGTTTACTTAATTATTTAAAGAAAGATAATAAAATATTAAATGATATTGATTATAAATTAGTTTATACTGGTTTGTATAATGATGGTTCTACTTTAATGTATAGTGATTTATATGGTTTATCGAATAATGGACTAACTATGTATAGATGCAACAAAGAAAATATTAATGATTTATATCTTGCTCCAAAAAATACTTTAATGCAAGCAGATTTTTGTACTTATAAAGATGATGATTATAAGTTTATTTTTGAAATACATGAAGAACCTGATACTAATACTGCTACTAACCAGGAAAAAGAAGTTTTTTATGAAGATGATACTTATCTTTATGAATTTGATAAACCAACATTAGATAGAATTACTATTACGACTCCTGCAGTTAGAGGAAAAGAGGCAACTTCTATTCCTCTTAGAGAAGTACTTGCTAATAAATTATTGACGATTGATGAATTATCTGAAAAAGGTTTAAAATTCAATAAGGTTGATAAGTCAACAGAAATAAATAATAATATTAATTGAAATAGTTTTATGTGTAGAGTAGTGATACTCTTTTTTTGCTTTTTATATTGTAAAATGATGTTATACTATATATAAATTATAGGAGGAAAATGAAGTATAGAAGAATATTAATAAAATTAAGTGGCGAGTCATTAGCTGGAGATAAAAAAGTAGGAATTGATTTTGATGGGGTATTAGAAATTTGCCAAGAAATAAAAGAAATTTTAGATTTAGGTATAGAGGTAGGAATAGTAGTTGGTGGTGGTAACTTTTGGCGTGGTAGAAGCAATAAACAAATGGATAGATGTACTTCAGATTATATTGGTATGCTTGGAACAACAATGAATGCTTTGGCAATTGGAGATGCATTTTTCGCAAATTGGCTGTGAAGTTAGAGTTCAAACTGGAGTAGAGATGCGTCAAATTGCCGAATATTATATAAAAGATAGAGCTCTTAAACATCTCAATAATAAAAGAGTAGTAGTATTTGGTTGTGGAACAGGCTCTCCTTTTTTTTCGACCGATACAGCGGCAGCTTTAAGAGCTAACGAAATTAGAGCAGATTGTTTATTAAAAGCAACAAATGTTGATGGCATATATGATAAAGATCCTAAAATATATAGTGATGCGAAAAAAATATCAGATATTTCTTATCTTGATGTATTAAATAAGAAAATAAATGTTATAGATACAACAGCAGTTTCCTATGTATGGATAATGATTTGCCAATAGTTGTATTTAATATTAACAAAAAAGTTAATTTAAAAAAATAATTGAAGGTGAAAAAATCGGCTCACTTGTACATAAAAGTTAATTGCATAAATTTCTTATTTATAAGAATATTTAGTTAAGTACTTGACTATCTGTTGTATTTATTTTACAATTTATGAGCAACATCATTAAGGGAGGCCAAAATG
>CACYRE010000023.1:0-18151 GCA_902776735.1 uncultured Erysipelotrichaceae bacterium
GGTGAGTTTGATGAATAAGAAAGTCCTTAAAATATTTATTATAGTAATGATAATTGCTATGTTGGTTAGTTTTTTCAGTATACTTCTTTATTTATAAAAATAACAGATTAAAGTGATATGAACCCCGTTTTCAGGACAAAAGAGAAACGAGGTTTTTATGTGACAAAATTAAGTTATGGAGACAAAATAAATATGTACCGAGAAAGAAAAAATGAAAATACAATAAATAATATTTTAAAAAATACAATGTTAGAAAAAAAGATATAGTATTAAGCATAAAAGTTTATAAATAGTGGTTAAATAATGGTTTATAATCAAGAAGATAATTATAAAACATTGATGATTTGATAAAAGCAGTTGATGATTATATTTATTACTACAATTATGATAGAATTAAAGTAAAATTAAAAGGATTATCTCCTGTGAATTACAGGTTACAATCCTCTAATTAGAAACTAATAATAAACTGTCCGACTTTCGGTGATCAGTTCAAAATATGTTTTATTTTTTTTCAATATAACCTTCTATTTCAGGCTTAATTTCACTTAATTTTAATGTATTTATATTATATTTATTTAATAGTTACTTGTTGAATATAACATTAATAAACCAGCAATTCTATTAGATATATGCTTAGTAAAATTAATTTGATCAGTTAAAGAAATATTATATTTTTGAAAAATATTATTAATTGGACCATAAGTATATAAATAATTAGTAAGAGCTTGAGAAATTAATTCCACTTGTTTATTTTTATCTTTAATTTGAACTTTAGTCCATACTTTCATTATAACCACTTCCCTATTGAAACATTTAACAAGATGTTATTATATAGTTGAAATGATTTAAAGTCAAACAAGTATCAATTATTTTGCAATTCTTTTTTTATCCATGTCATTAAAACTTGTATTATATAATCTTTTTGTGTTTGTGTTAATTCTTGTCCTTTAGAAATATGATGGATTCGTTTTAAACAGTTTCTACAACAGCAACCACAAGCGTGTTGAGCTATAAATATAGGATGTGAATTTGCACGCATTGGTGTCTGTTTCCCATCGTTTTTAGGATATGCAGGAGCAATTCTTTTGGTTATTAATTCGTAGGCATCTTTTTTTATTTTCTCTAATCCCTTATCCAAACAATATTTTTTCATATTATTATTTAAATGAAACGAGCCCCTAAATTTAGTTTTACTTAGACTCATCAATAAATCATCAATTTCTTTTTGACTCCTCATAATTTTTTCCCTCTTAAAATTTTAATATTTCTTTTATTTTATCTTTAATATCTTTAATTGTAGCACTCTCATAGCAGGCAATTACTATTTTTATGAATTCTATTAATACTTTCTTAGTAGTTGGAGTTATGGCATTGTATTCTTTAATTAAATTTATAACTTTATCTTTATTAGTCTTTAAATCTAATATACTATTTACTTTAGCTTGTTGTAGAATGTAAGTTAAATTATCAATAAACTCTTTTTTATCGTCATTATCATATTTGGCAAGCCATGTATTTATTCCTTTCTGTAAATCTTTAGAATAGGTACTTAAGTCTGTTTTAATAAAATTATAATTTTTACTAATCTCCCAATAGAAAATACTATGTGAGAATATATTTCTTACTTTTGCTTTAACTACATAATTATTAGAATTATTAAAAAACAGTCCTACTATAGAATAATCAGGAATTATATGTTTATATTTTTTTTGAATACTTTTATATCTTTTTGAATTAAATTGATGTTTTAGTAGTCCTGGTCCATCCATACTATAAATATATTCAATTTTATTTCTAACTAAGTAATTAGCATACATTCCAGCTATTTGAGCTAAATTTCCTCCTTTAGAATGTCCTCCTAAGATAATTTTTTTCTTAGAAAAAGTATAATTTCTATTTAGATAACTTACAGCTAATACTTGTGATTTAGTTGGAAATTTATAACTTAATAATAAATTTTCTTTCCATCCACTAAACAATTCATTTGTTCCTTCAAAAGACACAAAGACTTTATTTTTAGCATATTCTATAGAAATAGCACTAAATTGTATATTGGGACTTTCATTTAGTTCAAACTTAGTTAAAATGCAGTCTTTATATCTTTTAACATCTCTTATATAACTAATTAATTCATTTCCTTGACGTACTGCAACAATATTATTATCAATTTTTTTATAAAGAGTAGAACTTATAGTACCTGCTTCACTTATTTTCATATCCTTATTTTTTATTATATATTTTAAATTAGCATAAACTATAAAAGAAAATATAGCAGCATCTACATCATTAAACTTTTTTTCTTTAAAGGAATATATCCCATAATCATCTATATAATCATATATATTCATTTTTTCACCTATCTTTTATTATACAATATTTACTAAAAATAAAAGACTAATAAAAGTCAAAGTCTAATATTAATTATTTTTTATATTTGTAAAATCCTTCTCCACTACTTTTTCCAAGTTTTCCTTCTGCAATATATTTTTCTAGAAGTTTAGACATTTTTTTAAAATTGTATGGAGCAAGAAATGACGGTATTTTAACATACATTTGTACAATTTCGTAGGCTGTTTTTAAACCTACTACATCGAGAATTTGAAATGGTCCTTCAGGAGCTCCAGTACCTAGAGTCCAAGCCTTATCAATGTTTTCAGGCTCAGATATACCATTTACATATAAATCAAGTCCTGAAAATAAGAATGGTATTAACATAGAGTTTAGTAGATAACCTGATTTTTCTTTATGTAATGGTAGAGGAATCATTCTAATATCTTTGGCAAATTTAATAACTTCATTAAAATAATTTTCCCCTGTTTTTGGTTGCATCATAACTTCAGCTGTATTGTTTTTCCAAATACTATTTGCAAAATGAAGTGCTAGAAATTTATCTGGTCTTCTTGTATATTTAACAAATTTACTAGGTAACATTGTTGAAGAGTTTGTTACTAGTATTGTTTTTTCTGGTAACAAAGGAGCCATTTTTTTAAATATTTCTTTTTTAGCTTCAAAATTTTCTGTCATTGATTCAATAACTAAATCAGCATCTTGAACTGCATTTTTTAAATCAAGTTCTATTTTAATATTGTTATAAGCATCTGTTACCTTTTTTAGGCATTCATCTTTATTAAAGTTATTGTAGTCTGCTATTCCAAAGCACCAATTCTTTGTTGCAGAATCTTTACCTTCAGCCATTAAATTAATGGCTTTAATATATGCATCTTTTACTTGCTCAAGCTTAGGTTTAGTTCTTTCAACACTTGACTTACTCCTTAACCAAATAGTTACATTAAAGCCACAATATGCTGTTTGAAAAGCAATTTGAGTTCCTAAAACTCCACCACCAACAATAGTAATATTTTTCATTATTAACATACCTCCTATTTTATATAATTATTATAATTCATTTTTATACTTAAAACAATTTATTGAAAAAACTATTTATTTTAATAAATTATAAATAAAGTTAATAGTTTCAACTATAATCAATATTATTTTCTATTTAAATTTAACATATTTAATTCCTATTTTACTATATACATCATAAGCTCTAGGTAATTTTAGAATTCTTGCGAATAATAAGTTATAAAATTCATCTATTAAAATAATACTACATAGACTAAGACTAATTATTAAAAATATTTTTTTATTTATTATTTTTGTTAAATAGTAAATAAATGGAATAATTAAATAGACCAAAACTAGTGCACTAATGGCAAAGAACAAAACACTTCTGAGACAAATGAAACCATTAATATTGCCAAAATTTAATATTTCATTGTTATAATCCCAACATCTTTTATGAGCAAATTTTAACATACCCCATCCTGATATATACTCTAGAATTGCTGAAATTATAAGACTAATTAAGAAGACTTTGAGGGCATTATTACGATATTTATATGTTAAAAAGTAAATTAGAATTGAACCTGTTGCATAAATATTAATCCATGGTAAAAAGTTTCCTCCTCGCCAGTAAAAATTTTTCATGCCACCATTAAAATAATAAAATATAAATTCATAGAGAAATCCAAAATTTCCTGCAATTACAATAAGTAATGAAATTATTTCTAATAATGTAATTTTATCAAATTGTTTATTATAATTTAAATATCTTTGATATTCCTTTTTCATAAAACTCCTACATTTTTATTTTTTATTTTTTCTAAAATATTTTGAAAGAAAAATAATTAGCAAAATCACTAAAATAATAACTAATAAACTCAACCAGCCTAAAGTACTAATAAGTTTGCTACCACAAGACATAATAATTCCCGCTAGTATGACACCTAATGAAACGGCTTTAACAGTAGTTTTAAAATCAATATCTAAAAAACTGGCTGCAAGAGTTCCTGTCCAGGCTCCTGTTCCTGGAATAGGTATTCCAACAAATAAAAGTAATGCCCAAAATAAACCTTTTTCACCAGCAGTTTTCTTTAATTTTTGACCACCATTTTCTCCTTTTTCTAGGCACCATGTAAAAAACCTCTTAGTATATTTTTTATCTTTTCCCCACTCTAATACTTTCCTTGCAAATAAATAAATAACTGGAACAGGTAATAAATTACCTATAATAGCAATAGGATAATAAATAAATATACTTAATCCTAAGCTCTCAGCAATAGGAATAGCTCCTCTCAACTCAATAATAGGGACCATAGAAACAAAAAATACAATAATATATTTAATTAATATTGGCAAATTTGACATATTCTCTCCTTAATAATGAAATAATCATAACATATAATTTATTTATCATATAGATTTTAAATCATGTTTTTATATTCTTTTAACATAGCCAATGTTTTTTGATATTCATCAACTAATTCATCGAAATGCTCATTTACAAAATCTATATCATTCTTTTTACTAGCCAATTCATGTTGATATGCAATATCTGCTAATTTCATTAATCCAAGATACTTAGAATCGCTTTTTAAAGAATGAACTTCTATTGCATAATCAGGCATATTACCTGCTAATTTATATGATTCTATACGTGAAAATTTATCATTAACTTCATTTAAATAATCAGTTAATGTTTCATCATACATTTCCATATCACCTAAAAATTCTAATGATTTAGCTAAATCAACACCATGACTCTTTAAAAATTCTTCTTTATTTATTTTAGGTGGTTCAATTACTGAATTATTTTCATGTGATATGTTAACTAAAGGAATTGTAGAAATACTTTTTAAATTATTTGTATCAGCTAACTCTTCTATTTGATTATCGTCAGAAGTAATTATTTTTTCTTTTTTATCATGATTTATATGATATCTATCCATAATTTCATTAAATACTTTTATTAAATCTTCTTTATTTAATGGTTTTGATAAATATTCATCAAAGCCTTCTTTTATATATTTTTCTCGCATTCCAGTTAAAGCATTTGCTGTTAAAACTATTACTGGAGTATTAAATCCTGGTAGTTCTTTTAATTTTTTTAATGTTTCTACTCCACTCATTTTAGGCATCATATCATCAAGCAAGATAATATCATATTTTTCCCCTTTTTGGATTCTACTAATGCAGTCAAAGCCATTTGTAAGTGAAGTAATGGAATTTGCTTTATATCTTTCTAATAATTTATTTGCTACTTTTAGATTTAATTCATTATCATCTACTAATAAAATACGTACATTGTTTAATTCAAGTGTAGTATATTCTTTTTTATGATCAATTTTACTTACTGGTTGCACTTGAATTGGTTGATCAATAATTGCTGTAAATTTTGAACCAGTGCCATAAACAGTATGAACAATTATTTTCCCACCCATCATTTCAACTAGCTGTTTAGTAATTGCTAGGCCAAGTCCTGTACCTTCTATTGTTGTATTTCTATCTGCATCAAGTCGTTCAAACTTAGTAAATAGTTTTTTAATATTTTCTTTTTTTATTCCACGGCCTGAATCTTCAACAGAAATTATTAATTTACAAATATTATTTGTATTAATACAATTAACTTCATAATGAACAAAACCTTTTTCAGTATATTTATATGCATTACTTAAAAAATTAGTAATAATTTTTTTGATATTTGCATGATCTCCATATAAAGTTTCTGGAATATCTGGAGCAATTTTATAAGTAAATTCAAGACCTTTTTCTTTCATTTTTGGCATAATTAATTTAGCAAGTTCGGTAAATGTTTCACGTGCATTATATGGAGATGCTTTAATCTCTAATTTACCAGCCTCAATTTTTGATATATCTAGAATTCCGTTAACTATTTCAAGTAATGTTTGCGATGCACTAACTATATCTTTAGCATTTTCTTTAGCTTCATCTAAAGTTTTAGAAGTCTCTATGCAATCACTAAATCCAACAATAGCATTCAAAGGTGTTCTAATTTCATGAGACATGCTAGATAAAAACTCTGTTTTAGCTTGATTTGCTCTTACAGCTTGTTCTTTAGCAGCATTTATTTGTTCCACCATTTTCATGTCTGGATTTTCAATAGTGAAATACATTATTAAACAAGTTAAGACAATTGCTGGATTAATAAAATAATTTAATTTTGGATTTTTAATTTGAACTAATGTTATTATTATAAATAAAATAGCAATTATTCCAATTGGAATATATTTTTTGTTATGAATATTTTTATAATCTAAAAATAATATAATAAGCATCGAAGCATACATAATTAAATAAATAAATAAGCAGAACTTTATAGTAAAGCCTGAACTAAAATCATAGGCAGAAAAGCCAATATTTTTACTTAGTTTTTCTGGAATTATAAATATTATGAAAGAAATTATTGAACATAAAATATAATATGGTTTTCTTTGAATAGATTCTTCATTAACTTTATGTGATACATTATATGTATATAAAGCAAAAACAAATAAACTTAAGAATAGACCAATTAAATATAATTTATATAATATAAATGTTTTTAAAGGCGAATACAAGCCAACTTTATCAATTCCAAGTCCTAATAATAAACCTATCGCAACAGTACCCAAAATAAAAGTTAATAAATAACCATAAGTTGTATCTTCTATTGCATGGAGCCTTTTTTTTGAGAAAAAAACTATACAAAGAGTAATCATTATAATTAAACAAAAACCATTTAATAATAATTTTCCAGAATCAAGCATAAATAAAACACCTCTACTTTATTAGTAGTATATCATATTTTTCGACAAAAAAATAAAAACATCAATTTATTTTGATGTTTTTTTTAGTATTTTTGATTTATTTTCAGGAACAATAACTTCAAAATCTTTTATTGATAAGTTATCTTCTTTTAATACAATATCTATCTCATCGCCAGTTAATCCAGTACTGATTATTTTCCGATAGTCTTTTTTATTATTTTTTGTTAATGGTATTTTTTTAACAAACCTAATTTTATTTGGTATTTGACGAGCAGAAGACTCTCTATTTTCAATAAAACTTTCTTTTATAATTTCCTCAGCAAGCAACTTTTTATCTGCTTCTGTTAATTCAATATTACTGTCTAATATAATGGTTGCTAAAACACCGTTATTACTCCCCACCTTATATGGTGTAATTAATGAGTCTTCTACTAATGAACTGGAGTTAAGTAGTTTTTCAATTGTTGATGGTTTAATTTTATAGCCATCATATCGCATAAAACCACGGTCTATTCTATCTTCAAATTCAATATGTCCATCTCTATAAATTCTACCATAGTCTCCGGTTAGTAACCATGTTTGTCCATCTATTTCATAAGTTGGGACTATTACTTTTCCGTCTAATTTTCCTGGAGTAATTGCCTTAGTTGATACAGCAAGTTCTCCAGAAACATATTCTTCATTATCGTTAATTTTTTTGAATTCTTTTGTGTCTGGGTCTACTACAGCAAAGTTTGTATGAGTCATTGGTATACCAACTGAGCCATAAATATTATATTCTCCAACTGCATACGTTGTACCACCAGCAGTTTCACTCATTCCATATCCTTTAACATATTTAGTTTTACTATTATGAGCTGCTAAAAAATCGTTTATTCTCTTTTCCTCTTTAGTATTTAAAGATGATCCCCCTGAAATAATAGTATGAAGATAAGATAAATCTTCGTTTTGCAAATCTGGACTATTTATTAAATCTGGAAACCATGTTGAAACACCCAAAATTATATTTGTTTTATATTTTTTTATAATTTTAGCTAATTCGCTTGGTAAAAACTCAGGTACCTCTATTAGTTCTAAACCATGGCTAAATCCAGCATGAGTATTACCAGCAAGACCAAAAGCTGCAAAAAATGGTAAAATATGAAGTCCTTTGTCCCCTCTTCTTAAATTAACATTAGATAAAAATAATTGTTCGACATAAGCATTTATATTATCATTTGTTAGTGGAATTGGTTTAGGCTTTGGACTAGATGTTCCAGATGTATGACATATTACGTCTATTTTACCAGGAACGTATCCAATATCATCATAACCTGTATATTTAACATTCCTTGCTAAATCTTTATAATCAAGTATTTCAATTGGTGAATTAGCACGGCAATCTCTAATTAATTCATTTATTTTCTTTTCATTTTTTAGTTCATTTAACAATTCTTGTAAACCAACTTTATCTTTTTTCTCGGTCAAATAACTAATAGTAGATTTTAAATTCATTGAATCTTTAGCACTTACCAGAGTTATTTTATCAATTCCTATTTCCTTTAATTCATGTTCAATTGGTTGCAATGATGTTAGATAACATTTATCAAATGAGATAATATGTGTACATTTTTCATCAATAATTGTTTCTAATGTTTTTTTAGCATTCACTTTAAAATCTAGATTATCTGGACGTGGATCCATATAATCAGCAACTGCTCCAACAATTGATGCAGCATACATCAAATATGACGTCTCTGGAATATTTGGTAATAGAAATAATATTCTATCATCCTTTTTTATTCCTAAAGCTGTAAGTACTTTAGCAGCATTAATAATATTTTCAAAGAATTCTCCATAAGATATTTTTTTATTAAAATAATTTATTGCTGTTTGTTCTTCATCTGAATTATTTCCCTTCATATACTGATAAAGACTCTTTTCTGGTAATGGCTTTTTATCAACATCTTTTTCATAATATTGTAACCATGGTTTATCTATATGAGGATAACCAGTAATTACATTCTTTTTATCATCTGACATATAAACTCCCCTTTCAAAGTAGTATGTATATTAACACAATTTTACTCGAAAATCAATTATTATATTAAAATTATAAGTAGTTATTATCATTTTTCTTTAATACTTTATCATTATTTTCCACTAATACTTTTTCTTGCTCCTTTTTTATTCTATAAATTTCATATTCTTTCTCTTCTAAATCATTCTTTATTTTATACAAATTATCAACTAATTCTTGTACTTCAGGAATAATTCCTAAATAATCTTTAAATTCATCACTTAATTGTCCAATCATTTTATCAACTTGAGTAGAAGTCTTTTCAAGCATATTAATAGCACTATCTAATGAAAAAATACTATTTTCTATATCTGTACTATAATTTTTTACTTGTATTACTTTATATTTTTTGCTAGTTGTTTTCGGTCTTAAAATATTATTCATAAAATAAAGGTATGCAGCCGTATTAACAGCCATTTTTTTAGCAATCATTGGTCCAGGTAAAAATAATTGAAAACCAAGTAGTCCAAGTAATATTTTACTTTGTTCACTCATAGCTTTAGTTTCATATTCAACTTTTTCTGTAACACTAGTTGCATTAGCAACTTTATCTTTTAAATCTTTAAGTACTCTATCTTGTTCATATTGAAAATTTAGTAAATCATTATTAATCTTATCAATATCATAATATTCATTTTCAAATTCATATAACTTTTTTTCTTTATTTTTTTCTTTTTCGGCTTTATTAAGTATTTTTATACTTAGTTCATTGCATCTTGCTTCAAGTTCATTTATTTTCTTTGAAATTTCAATATATAAAGGAGAATCTTTTATATCAGATATGGCTCTACCTTTACCAAATTCCAGCAAATAACTTTCTACTAAATAATAAATATAATTATCATCATATTTATCAATATCATTTATTGCTATTTTATTTTTTAATTCATCTAGTTTAGCAATAATTTCAGATAACTTATCAAGCATTATTTGTGCATCACTACTTATAATTAATTTATCATTATCTGTTTCTAAAACGCTATATTCATAGACTAAATGTCTTAATTCGTATCTAACATCTTTTAATTTTTTCTCATACACATCAACTATTTTATGAGATTTTAATTTTTCTATTTTTGTTTTGTATTCCTTTAATAATAAATCTATGTCTAGTTCAACAAAGTCAGTTATGTCACTAGGCTTAATAGTCACTTTTTTGTCAGTTTCTTTAATATTTTCCTTTCTACATTTATTTAGATGTAAAATTTCTTCTAACTTGCTTTCATTATTTCCTGGTTGTTTTGGAATATTGACAATTACTTTTTTGCCATCAGGTAATTTTATAACTTTATCTTTTTTTTCTTGATAATTATAATTGCCATTATTTTTTTTACTATTATCATTAAGTGATTTAATTTTTCTACCAAATAATATTACAGGAAAATTTTTGATTAAAGTAATAAATTGTTTTCTTTTACCCTTCTCTTCTAATTCGTTATTTTTTTTAGTTTCTTCATATTCTTTTAATTTATTCTTTTTTCTTTTTTTTATTATAAGCATTCTCCTTCTATCATTATATCCACCCTTTGTACCAATTGTTTCATTCATAGTATCACCACTTAAATAATAGCATAAATTTTCTTTTTTTTTAACTTATTTTAGAAATAGCCTAATTTTACTACCAATTTCTACTTTTTCATTAGCAGAAATACTTTGATAAGTAATTGTATCTCCCACTCCTTCAGTAATTATTTCAAAATTATTTAATTGCTTTTTAGCTTCATCTAGTTTCATTCCAATAACATTTGGTACTATTACATATTCTTTATCATTCCATTCTAATTCTTTTTCAATTTCTCCTTTTTGCTTTTTTATGTTAAGTTCACCAATTATATCTAGCAATATTCGTCTTGCGATAGGAGTTGTTGTATAACTTGAAAGCATAGCTGTATTTTTAGGATTGTCAATTGCTAGATATAAAACGGCTTTAGGAGCATTTGCAGGAACTACACTCATAAAAGACATTATATAGTTATTTACCAAATAGACTCCATCCTTACTTTTTTGAGCAGTACCTGTTTTTCCACCCACACGGTATCCTTCAATATAAGCACTTTTTCCACCACCTTGTGCCACTACACTTTCTAAAGCCAGTCTCATAATACTACTTGTTTTTTTACTTATTACTTTTCTTACTTTCTTTGGAGTATTTTCAAAAATATTAATATTAGCCTTATCAGTTATTCCTTTAACAATATATGGTTTATATAAAGTTCCTCCATTAACTACAGCACTAACTGCCATCACTTGTTGTATAGGTGTTACACTTATTCCTTGACCAAAAGCTGTAGTTGCTAATTCTACATTTCCAACCTTATTCATTGGAAATAAAATACCAGTTGCCTCACCTGACAAATCAATACCTGTTTTTTTACCAAAACCAAACTTATAATCTTTCTTTACCTAATAATTGACCTAATTTTACAAATCCTGGGTTACAAGAGTTTTGCAGTACTTGTAAAAATGTTTGATCTCCATGTCCGCCACTTTTCCAGCACTTTAAAACACTACCATCAACATTAACTTTACCAGAATCATAGAAATGATCATTAAAAATATCAATAACTTTTTCTTCAACTGAACTTGCCATAGTAACAATCTTAAAAGTACTTCCAGGTTCATAAGCATCCCAAATTGGTAAATTCCTATTTAAAACATTTGTACCATATTCCTTATACTTATTTGGATCAAAATCAGGATTTGATCCCATACCAAGTATTTCACCTGTATTTGGGTCAACCGCAATAGCAAGAGCCATATCAGGGCTAAACATATCCTGAATATTTTTAAGTTCTCTTTCAATCGACTTTTGAATGTCAATATCAATTGTAAGTCTTACATCCATACCTGCTGTTGGAGCTTTATAAATATCTGACAAATTTATTTTATTACCATGTGCATCACTAAAATATTTTATAACTCCATTTTCTCCTTTCAAATATTTATCGTACTGTAATTCTATACCTGATAAACCCTGATTATCAATACCAACATAGCCTAAGACATGAGACATAAAATCTTTATAAGGATAATTCCTTTTAGCCTCTTTAACAAGATAAACACCATCTAACTTCAAATCATTAATTTTTTTCGCAACATCATAACTAAGTCTCCTACCTTCTGGATGAACTCTTTCAATTGATGTCTTTTTATAAACATGTATCTTCATAGATTTATAACTAATTCCTAATATATTAGCTAATTTTTTCGTTACTTTTTCTTTATCCTTAATTTGATTAGGTACTAATACAAGTGAAGAAGTTGTTAAATTATCAGCTAAAACTTTTCCATTCCTATCTAATATTCGTCCTCTATCAGCTTCTATTTCTAAATTTCTACTCCATAAGTTCCCTGCTAATTTGTTTAATTTTTTATATTCAAATACCTGAATATAAAATACTCTAACAACAACTAAAAATAAAATAAGTAACATAAAAATAAATATTAATTTAATTTTTTTATCAATTTTTTTTGTAAACACATTAATCGCCTCTTTAAAAAATATGTTACATTTAGATTAAATATCATTAAAATATAGGATATTGTTTTAGTTAGAAAAGTGTATTATATTGATAAATTAAATTTACAATAATTACTTTTTTATAATATTAATTATATTTATTGCTAATTATCCAACTATTTTTATATTTTTGTCTAATATCATACAAAATTAGGCAAAAATGCTTAAACATTTCGTAACTATAGTAATATACTACACTATGCAACTGGATTAGTTTACTAGTTTAGGTGTAGAAAGGTGAAGTTAGAAGTTATGTGTAAGAGACAAGAAATAATTGATTCTGCACGTAGTTTGTTTACAGAATATGGCTATAAAAAAGTAACTATGGATGAGATAGCAAATAATGCTAATGTAACAAAGAAAACAATTTATCATTATTTTAAAGACAAAAATGAATTATTTGAATACTTCATAACTGAGGAACTGGAGAAAATAAAAGATAAATTTGAAAAACAACTTGCTAAAAAAAGTACTTTTTCTAAGAGAATAAGCCTAGGAGTTAAAGAAATACTTGATTTTAAAAAGAATAGTCCATTAATTGCTTCTTTAACAAAAGAGCAAAAATTAAATGGAACAACTTATTCTAAATTTTTATCTCATTATGATGATGAGATAATTAATTACTTAGACTTAAAAATTGAAGATGAGATAAAAAAAGGTACGATAAAAAAATGTAATACTAAACTCACAGCTTTTATCATTTATAAAGTATTCTCCTCTATTATCTTTGAATATAAAGATAAATTAGAAGAAAAAGAAATTATTAAAGAGATTAGCTCAATTTTACAAAATGGACTAGTCCAGGGAGGTTGAAATGAAAAATAAAGAAAAAAAAGAAAGTAAATTTAAAAAAAATTTTAAATATGTAATTTTAACAGTAGTACTTTTTATTCCATTTATTTACAGTTTCTTTTATTTAAAAGCATACTGGAATCCATATGGAAAAGGCAATATTGATAATTTACCAGTTGCTATTGTTAATGAAGATAAAGGTAATCGTGGTAAAGAATTAATTAAGCAAATAAAAGATGCCGATACATTAAAATTAATTGAAACAACTGAAGATAAAGCAACAGATGGTTTATATGATGAAAAATATTATGCTGTCATTACTATTCCAGAAGATTTCACAAGTAGTATTGAAAGTATAGATTCAACTAAAAAAACTCATCCAACAATCACTTATTCGCCCAACCAAAAATATAATTATTTATCTAGTCAAATTATAGATAGAGTTGTATCTACTGTCGAGATTAACTTAGATAATACAGTTAATTCAGAAGTAGTTGGTAAATTAAGTAATAATGTAAAAAGTGTTCCAGACCAATTACAAACAATTAGTAACGGATTTGAAACATTAAATGAAGGAACGAATGAACTAGCTAATGGTTCTAATAAATTAGTAAGTGGTTCCAATAAGTTAACCAGTGGTACTAATAATTTAAATAGTAGTTATCAAGCATTTGATAATGGAGTATCTGAAATTAAAAGTGGTTCTAATCAACTAAATAGTTCTATGCAAACACTTAATAAAGGTATTAATACTCTATCAGATAGTACGAGTGAGTTAAATAATTTAAAAAACAGTGTTCCTGCTTTAACTGAAAGTATATCTAGTTTAAAATCAGGAAGTGATACTGTAACTAAGGGTTTAAATAGTTATGTTGCTGGAGTTAATCAAATAATTGATGCAAATGAGGCTCAAATTAAAAGCGTTTTAAAGCAATATGATTCAAATAATTTACCTCAAGATGATAAATATAAATCCTTGACAAACCAACTTGCAAAACTTGAATCTTTAAAAACGGCTGGAGATGATTTACAAAAAGGTAATACTAATTTAAATGATGGATTAAGTAAATTAAATAGTAGTACACAAAGTTTAAATGTTTTACCTAGCAAGATTGATCAATTAAATTCAGGTATTCAAGCAATTCAATCAGGTTCAAATCAAATAACTGCTGGTGTTAGTAGATTAGATAATGGAATTAATACATTATTTGAAAGTTCTGCACAAGTTAAATCAGGAATTAATACTTTAGCAACAGGTGCTACTACTCTAAACAATGGTATGAATACTTTAAATAATGGTATTAGTACTTTAAATAGTAGCGTTACATCAGCTAATAATGAATTATCAAGTAAATTAACAGATACCAAAAAAGAAGTAAAAAAAGTTGATGGTTTAAAAAATTATAGTAAGAACGTAGTCAAAATAAATAAAAAAGTAGTCAATGAAATACCATCATATGGTACAGCATTCTCTCCTCTATTTATTTCAATTGGACTTTGGGTTGGTGCTTTAATGATGTTTATAGTTCTATATTATGATAAAGAAAATAGATTTGAATCATTCTCAATTGAAAGTAAACATCATCTAAAAAGAACATTATGTTATCATGTTATGGCTACATTATCAGCAATAGTCTTAGCATTCTTATTACAAGTTTTATTAGACTTTAATATTACTAATATTCCATTATATTATTTAGTAATTATCCTAACGTCTAATACATTTATGGCTATTATTGAATTCTTAATTGTTAACTTTAAAGATATTGGAAAATTTATTGCCCTAATTGTCTTAATACTTCAGTTAGCAGCATCTGCTGGTACATTCCCAATAGAAACTGTTACTAAAGGATTTAGATGGTTAAATAATCTACTTCCAATGACTTATACAATTAGGTTACTTAAGGAACCATTAATGAAGATTGAATCTAGTCTTCTTACAAAAAATTTAATTATAGTTATATGTATATGTGCAGTATTTATAGCAATTAATATCACATTAGATATTATTAAAGAAAAAAAAGAATTATCAAAATAAGATAATTCTTTTTAATATATTTTTAAACTCTCAATAAATTTTTTAGAAGCTGCAGTTAAAAATTCCTCTATGTAGATTGAGCAGACATCAACACTTGGTAAATCCTTAAATTCAATTATTTCATAGTCGTCATTTGCAATCTTATTTTTAATTTCATCTTCAATAAAATAGCCAATACCTAATCCATTTTTCACAAGTTCAAATAGTGTTTCAAAATTATTAGATTCGATTGTTGGAATTAAATTAATATTTTGAGATTCTAAGTATTCATTTAACTTTTTTCTAGTTGTAAGAGTTTTAGTTGGAAGTAATAGTGAATAGTTTTTTAAATCACAAATTTCATTAATGTTTAGATTACCTAATACTTTTTTGTTATAGACAAAACAATTATTTAATTTAGTTAGTGTAATTTTAGATATATTTCTTTTAGTATCCACTGGTAAATAATCAAATATTAAGTCTAATTTTCTAGTCTCTAACATTTCAAGCATATTACTACTTGAAGATGAAATAATCTCAAATTTAATACCTGGATATTTGTTTCTAAAATCAACAATATATTCAGATAAATAAGAAATACTTAGTTCTGAAGGTAGACCTATTTTTATACAACCGATATTTAAGTTATTTAGATTTTTTAAATGCTCTTCGGCATCATTAAATATGTTAAAAGCAGTTGATACATAAGTATATAATTCTTTAGCTTCTTCAGTTGGTTCAATTCCCTTTGAATTTCTATAAAATAATTTATAACCTAATTGAGTCTCTAATTCCTTTAGACTATAGCTGACTGCTGGTTGAGATACATATAGTTTGGATGCTGTCTTAGAAATGCTTTTTTCTTCATATAAATATAAAAATATTTTATATAAATTATAATCAATATTCATAACCGTCGCCTCACGGCATATTATATTACAATCTTATATTAATGTCAAACAATATAAATTTATTTTATATTAAAAAAATATCTAAAAGGTAATCATTATTTAAATCAAAAAAGTATAATCTCATTAAACTATAAAAAAAAATATAAAAAAATATATAATAGCATTATTTTATAACTATTTTTATGTTTAAATATATATTAATTTTTTATAGATTTTTTTGTTTAATTAATTAACATTTCCTTGATAAATGCATTATTTTCTTTTTCATAGCCTAAAGTTGTATCTTGATAGTGACCTGGATATAGTTTAATATCATTATTATATTCTAAAATTTTTCTTAAACTATCTTTCATTTCTTTTTCACTTCCACCAGGTAAATCACATCTACCAATACTTTCTTTAAAGATAAAATCACCATCAAACATGGCATTAGAATCTTTAAAATAAAAAGTAACGGAGTCCTTTGAATGACCAGGTGTAAATATACATTGAAATTTAAAGTCACCTATTTCATACTCTTTTTCCCCTAGGTTGCTTCTTTTAAAAATTTTAATGCTCCTTTTAGTTAAAAAATTTCTTAAAGCCCCAATATGATCAGCGTGGGAATGGGTAATTAATACTCCTAAAACTTTATTATCATCTACTATTTTTTTTATTTTATGATATTCATCTCCTGGATCAATAATTAAACATTTTCCATTATTTATTAAAACATAACAGTTTTCATCTAAAAAACCTGTAACAACACTTTTAATTTCCATATTTTCACCCCATTCTAATATTTTGGCTGGTATGTTCTACTTACTAAGACATAATTATAATTCATATCTAATCTAAAATTATAATAGTAATAACCACTTTTTAAATAATTTGGAACTTCAATGCCTTCTATTCCTATATATTTAACTTCTTCTTTAAGAATAATAGTATTACCATTAGAAATTGCTTCAACTAAATTTTTATTAGCCCTTAAAGAAGTCGCTTTTTCACTACTACAATAGCCTTGGACGTATTCTTTTCTCTCAGGTATATATTGATAACCACCTATACAATCATAATCTAGTTTTATATTAGCAAAAGTAAAAGGGGTATGTTCTCCATATAATTTTTTCCATTGTAACTCAAGCTCCTCTTGTTTAAAGGCTAGAGGTATAAAATTACCACTGCAAGTATAAGGATCCATTGATGATTGATTAAATAAATTACAATTAGACTCATACTTTTTATCATCCGTAATTTGTCTATAAGCAAGGTACATCTTCATTGTATCGTTCCATTCTGGTTGAGCAACATCCTCACGAATATTGGTTTCTACTTTTTCATATAAACTTTTAACAAGAGTTGAATTTATATCTAACTTTTTTTCTTCACTAGCTGAACTTATTGGCGTACAATTATAAGTTAAATTTTCAATTAAATTTTTATTAGTTAAATAAGAATATCCAATATAGGCAATTAATATTAATATAATGAAAAAAAGAAAAGGTGCAATTTTTGATTTCTGCTTAATAAATTTAACTTCTTGAACATCTTTGTTATTAATTGGAGTTGAAATAACTGGAGAAGATGTATTAGTAGCTTGATTATTATAATTAACTTGAGAACCTACCATATTCTGATTATTATATAAATTGCTATTTGTATTATTAACTCCATTATTCATTCTCTTCACCTATCTTACAATAAAAATTTTAATATATTTTTTAAAATTTTTCAATAGATTAATATAGATATTATCTGAAT
>CACYRE010000023.1:18158-19048 GCA_902776735.1 uncultured Erysipelotrichaceae bacterium
TTTTTATAATTTTTTAAATTATTTGCAGCTTCTTTTGTATTTTCTTTAACAGAATTAATCTTAGTTTTACTTAGCTCTTCAATCTTCTTTAATTCATTATTTAATTTTTCTTTTAATAAAAGTAGTCTGTCTTTTTTAGTTATCATCGTAGGGAAAGCCTTAACAAGTCTTCTTGATAAGTAGCCTTTATGTAAAAATACTTCTTTTACTTTTTTAGTAATTTCTTCGGTTGCATCTTTTTCAAAATTTGTGATGGTATTTCTAAAATTAAATATTATACAATTGGATATAATATTATCAATAATATAAATCACAAAAATAACGATTGCTAAAAATTCTAAAGTATTTGTTGTCAAATTATTAAGTAGACTAAATATAATTGGATTAATTACTCTAATTACTAGACATCCTAATATACCAAATGGAATCATTGTTTCTAAACAAATGCGCCCATTTAGATTAAATTTTCTTCTAGTATAATCCCACCATCTAGTCTTAAATATTTTTTCCATAAAGTAGCTTGTAAAATATTCTAGAATTGAACAAATAAATATAGAAAGGACAAAAAGAACAAATAAGTTATCTTGATATTTATATAACAAGAAGTATATCAGAATACAACCCCAACCATAAATTGAACATACTGGTCCAACTAAGAAGCCTCTATTTATAAATTTATGTTTTTCAATTAATTTACCTACTACTTCCATTACCCAACCTAAAAATGAATAAATTATAAATATTAAAAAGTAATAACAAAAATTATAAAACATTTGTCCCACCTAACCTTTCTAACTTATAATTATATTCTACTAAATTTATTTAAATTTGTCTTAATTTTTTTAGTATTTTTAGAAAAAGTATTGAAATAACGCCATATATTTTAGAAT
>CACYRE010000024.1 GCA_902776735.1 uncultured Erysipelotrichaceae bacterium
TTAATTTAGAGTTTTTATTTTTAAAATAACATATAATATATTGGTGATATTATGTCAAAAGAAACATTTAAGTCCTTTGCAAGACTTCATCCAGAACTGGCAACTCATGTTTTAAAGGGTGAAGGAACATGGCAACAATTTTATGAAATATTTGAAATATATGGGGAAAGTAGCCCTGTGTGGAATAATTATATTAATAATAATAAATTAATTGAAACAAACACTTTTAAAGAAGTATTTAATAGTCTAAAGGCAATTGATATGGATTCAGTACAACAGGGAATTAATAATTTAAAAAAGACCGTATCATTATTACAAGATCTAGGCAATAATAGTTCTAATACTAGACAACCAAAACCTCTTTATAAGAAGTTTGAAGATTAATGAATAAAGATATTTTAAATATAATTAGAACTAATTCCTATATCTATAATTTTTTAAGAGAAGAATCAAATTATTATAAAATACTATATCGTGATAAAAATAATATTAAAATAATTACTGAACTTGCTATGAAAAAGTACAAATTAAGAAGTATTGATAAACTAGAAAAAATTAGTAAAAATATGGATTTAATAAATACTTTTATTGATGTATTGAAAGAATAAATATGTTAGAATAGAGTTATGAATGAATTGATTGATAAAATTGAAAATTTAGAAAAAGTATTGGATAAAAATAGTTCTATTATTAATATTAGAAAATTGAATAAAGAATTAAAGAATGATAAAAAATTAAATGAATTGCTAACTAAATATAGAGAAACTAATGATATAAATATTAAAAAAGAAATTATTTCATATCCTTTATTTAAACAATATAAAAGTGAAGAAACAGAAATAAATTATCTAATATTAGAAATTAATAGTAAATTAAAATTAATTGGAAATAGGAGTAAATGTAATTTATGAAAGTAATTAGTGGTATTTTTAGGGGTAGAAACTTAGATGGATTCAATATAGAAGGAACTCGTCCAACTATGGATAGAGTAAAAGAAAGTCTTTTTGCAATTATTCAAGGTTATATTAAAGATAGTATTGTACTTGATTTATTTTCTGGTAGTGGAAATCTTGGAATTGAAGCCTTAAGTGAAGGAGCAAAATATGCATACTTAGTTGATAAAAATATTAAATGTGTAAAAATTATTAAAAAAAATATTAATAATTTAAATATAAATAATGTAAAAGTGATTTGTTTAGATTATAAAAAAGCACTTTATTCTATTAATAAAAAACTTGATCTTATTTTTTTAGATCCTCCATATAACACTAATTATATTAAAGAATCTATTGATTTAATTGTAAAATTAAATTTACTTAGTAATAGAGGTTTAATTATATGCGAAAGTGATGATTTAAATAAGATAATTTATCCTAATAGTTTAAAAAAAATAAAAGAGAAAAAATATGGTGATAAATATATAGTTTTACTAGAAAAAAATATGTGTTAAAATGATAGTAGAATAGATGGTGATTTAATTGAAAAAAATGAATAATAGGGGTTTTGCAATTACTACATTTATATATGGATTATCAATACTTGGAATTATTTTAATTAGCATTGTAATGGCTACTATGTCTAATACAAGAACTAATTCAAAAAAAATATCTGATTCAGTGAAAGAAGATTTAATTAATTTTAGTAATTCTAGTATTACTTATAGTTATAAAAATACAGAACAAACATTTATTACTCCTGATAGTGAATCTGGTTGGTATAGGATAGAATTGTGGGGAGCACAGGGTAATGAAAATAATGGGGGAAAAGGCGCTTATACTACAGGTTTGATTTATTTAACAGAAGGAGAACAATTGTACTTTTATGTTGGAAAAAATGGAGGCAGTGAAATGGGTGGTGGTGATACATCTGTTAGAGTAGATTCTGGAGATGAAGAGGCATCACTTAGATCTAGAATTATGGTTGCTGGTGGTGGAGGAAGCACTCCTTCTGCTGTTGGTACAACTGTAGATAGATATACTATATCAAGTACTAATGATAATTTGACTAGTACGGAGAATTATACATCTGCATCAAATATTGGAGTCAATCCTTACACTTTTAATCAAACTGCTAATTCTCCTAAAGTTGGTAAAGGCTATTATAATGGTATTTTAATTGATGATAATCCTACTGGAGGGACATCATTTATATCTGGATATGCCGGTGGAATAGCTTTTGAAAAGAATGATCCTAATTCTTCAGGAATGTCATATATTAGGTATCCATATACTTTTACTAATACTTCAAATGAAAGTATTTTAAATTATAGTGATAATAATGGAAAGCGATATGTTTTTTATGATGGAATGATGCTAGCTGGTGTTCGATCTGGAGATGGTTTAGCAAAAATTTCAAGAGTACTTAAAAGTAATACTAATGGTTTGGATAACTCATTACCAAGAAAAAATTCTAAGTTAAACAATGTTAATACAGTAACCTTTTGCGTAGATGAAGAAAATATTTTAGATAATACTATATTGCATGCTGTAAATAATGGTCATTTAGTAAAAAACACTAGAGGAGCCAAGGTAAAAGATAGTAATGGATTAACATGTCAACCATTTTCTTTATTTAACACTTCTAATTTAGATGAAATTGCCTTAATAAATAGTGATTTTTTTGGAAAAAGTATTAAAAAATATTATGTAAGTGTAAACTCTTCTACTTTAATTACAAGTGAAAACTATTCTAGAGTTATTAGCCCCAATGGTATCCACATATCTGCTTATCAACCAGATTATTCATTAAGTGGTGTAACAGAAGGAACTTATTATATATTTCCAGTTACAGAAAATTCTGAGGTAATAAGTACATATACAGATAACAATTCTAAGGGTGATCAAACAAAATTTGCAGAACTTTCTGGAGAAAATAATCAAAAATGGTCAATTACAGAAATTGATTGTAAGTTATATAAAAATAAAGCTTGTCCAGGTAATGACATAAGTAATAAAGAATATCGTATTGAAGATCTAGCTAATTTTAATGCTTTAACTATAAATGGTGATGAAAATAAAGCTGGAAATAAAGTTTATGCTATAAGTCCATTTAATGATTTATCAAGAAATGATCCACAAATATGGAAACCTGCTTCTTTGAAAGATGGAACATTTGTTATTAATTCTGCGGTAGACAAATTTAGTGCTAACGATGAGGATGCTCCTGGAGGGTTAAAAAAAGATATAGATAATAATGGTTTAATAATATCTAAAGAAGATGAAACTGATATAGCAAGATTTTATTTTTATAAATTAGATTTTACAAGTAATTAGTAGTAATTTTACTACTTTTTATTTTTTTAGCACAAATAGTTGACAAGTGCCAATAAAAGTATTATATTTATATTAGCACTTGAGATAAAGAAGTGCTAGGAGGTTGATGCTATGTTGACTGATAGGCAAAATAAATTGTTAAAATTGATTGTTGAAAAATATATCAAAAATCCAGTACCAGTTGGCTCAAAGAGTATTTCTAAGACTATGAAATGCTCATCAGCTACGATTCGTAATGAAATGGGTATATTAGAAGACAAAGGACTATTAGAAAAAACACATACATCATCTGGTCGTGTTCCTAGCGAAGCAGGTTATCGTTATTATGTAGATAACCTAATGGAACTTAAAAAGATGAATGCTGATGATATGTTAAAGTTACAGATTGTATTCAAAAACCAGCAACTTGCACTATCTGATGTAATAACAAAGTCGTTGCAAGTTATATCAGATATGACAAATTATACGACAGTAGTACTTGGTAGTACTTCTCATGAGAACCTTCTTAAACAAATAGAAGTAGTTCCGATTGATGAAGAAAGTATGATTGTAATTATAGTTACTGACCGCGGACATGTTGAACATAAAAATATAACTTTAAAAAATGTAGCCTTAGATGATGTCAAGAAAACAGTAAACCTAATAAACAATTTAATCTCAGGTACACCAATTGATGAAGTAAGTTCTAAATTGGAATTTGAAATAAAACCTATTATAGGAAAATATGTTAAACAACATGAACAATTATATAATGCTTTTTATCATGTATTTTCAGATTTTACTAATCAAGAAGTAAATGTGGTTGGAAGAGGTAAAATGTTAGAACAACCTGAGTTTTCCTCAAATATTGAGGCTGTTAAAAATGTTTTTAATAAATTGGAAGATAAAGAACTATTAAAAAAAGTAGAAGAAGATGCTGATAATAATATAAAGGTATATATTGGTAATGAAAATCATATTGATAGTGATGTGACAGTAATTAAAACTAAGTTTAAAAGAGGAAAGCAAGAAGGAACAATTGCAATCATAGGGCCAAAGAGAATGGAATATGAACGAGTTGTTAACATGTTAGAATATTTGAAAAAAAACATAGAAAGGTAGGTTATTATGGAAAAGAAAAAAGATAAAAATAAAGTAACTTCTGAAATTGATAATAATAAACAAAATACTAATGCTAATACTTCTGAGGATAATGTAGAGAAAAATAGTAAACCTATAGAAGAATTAGAAGAGGGACATTTTGAAAAGCCGAATAAAGAATCTGAATTAGAAAAGCTGAAAAAGGAAATTACTAGATTAACTGATGAAAATAAAAAATTAATAGAAAAAGTACAACTAACTCAAGCAGAATTAATAAATTATCGTAAGAGAAAAGATGATGAAGTATCTGATATGTTAAAGTATGCAAATACTGATATTGTAACAGATTTATTAAATGTCTTAGATAATTTAGAGAGAGCCTTAAATCATGCTGCAAAGTCAGATAATCCTGAAGTTAAGAAGTATAATGAAGGAATAAATATGATTTATGCTAACTTAAAAAGTATTTTAAGTAAGTTTGAGGTAGTGGAAATAAATAGAGTAGGAGAAATATTTGATCCTACGATGGAACAGGCTCTTTTGACTGATAGTGTTGCGGATAAAGATAATGAAGTAGTACTTGATGTTTTACAAAAGGGTTATAAATTAAAAGACAGAGTCATTAGACCGGCAACTGTTAAAATAAATCAAAAATAAATGTAAAGGAGATTGATAATATGTCAAAAATTATTGGAATAGACTTAGGAACAACAAATTCATGTGCTGCTGTACTAGAAGCAGGAGCACCAAAGGTTATACCAAATCCAGAAGGATCTAGAACAACTCCATCAGTTGTTGCCTTCAAAAATGGTGAAAGAATAGTAGGTGAAGCTGCTAAAAGACAGGCTTTAACTAATCCAAATACCATTAGTTCAATTAAAAGAAAAATGGGTAGTGGAGAAAAAGTAAAGGCTGAAGGAAAGGAATATACTCCAGAAGAGATTTCTGCTATGATTTTATCTTATATTAAAGATTATGCAGAAAGTTATTTAGGAGAAAAAGTAACAAAGGCTGTAATTACAGTACCAGCTTACTTCTCTGACTCTCAAAGACAAGCTACTAAGAATGCTGGTAAGATTGCTGGACTTGATGTTGAGCGTATCATAAATGAACCAACTGCTGCAGCTCTAGCTTATGGACTTGATAAAACTGAAGGTCAAACAATACTTGTTTATGACTTAGGTGGTGGAACATTCGATGTTTCAATTCTAGAGTTAGGTGATGGAGTATTTGAAGTTAAATCAACTAATGGTAATAACCACTTAGGTGGAGATGATTTTGATCAAAGAATTATTGATTATTTAGTATCTGAATTTAAGAAAGAAAATGGAATAGATTTATCTAAAGATAAAATGGCTATGCAACGTCTAAAAGAAGTTGCTGAAAAAGCAAAGAAAGATTTATCTGGAATGGTATCTACTCAAGTATCTGCTCCATTTATTGCTCAAGGAAAAGATGGAGAGCCTCTTCACTTAGATATGACTCTTACAAGAGCTAAATTTGAAGATTTAATAAGTGACTTAGTAGAATCAACTCTAGAACCAGTAAGAAAAGCTATTAAAGATGCTAAATTAACTAAGAAAGATATTGATAAAGTAATATTAGTAGGTGGATCTACTCGTGTACCAATGGTATATGATTTAGTAACCAAAGAGTTAGGAAAAGAACCTTCTCGTGAAGTTAACCCTGATGAGGTAGTTGCTATGGGTGCTGCTATTCAAGGTGGTGTTTTAACAGGTGATGTTAATGATATAGTTTTACTTGATGTTACACCATTATCACTTGGACTTGAAACATTAGGTGGAGTTATGACTACTTTAATTCCTAGAAATACAACAATTCCTACTTCTAAGTCAGAAGTATTCTCAACTGCTGCTGATAACCAACCTGCTGTAGATATCCATGTTCTACAAGGTGAGCGTTCAATGGCTGCTGACAATAAAACTTTAGGAAGATTCCAATTAACTAATATCCCACCAGCACCAAGAGGAGTACCACAAATTGAAGTTAAATTTGATATCGATGCTAATGGTATTGTTAATGTTACAGCTAAAGACTTAGGTACAAATAAGGAACAATCAATTACTATTACATCATCTACTAACTTATCAGATGAAGAAGTAGAAAAGATGAGAAAAGAAGCTGAAGAAAACAAAGAAGCTGATGAAAAACGTAAAGAAGAAGCAGAAGTTAAAAATGATGCTGAACAACTAGTTTTCCAAACTGAAAAATCTATTAAAGATTTAGGTGATAAGGTTGATAAGAAAGAAAAAGAAGAAGCAGAAGATTTAATTAAAGACTTAAAAGAAGCTCTTGAAAAAGATGATATTGACGATATCAAGAAGAAAAAAGACAAACTTCAAGAAAAAGCAATGTCTCTAGCAACTAAAGTATATGAACAAGCTGCAAAAGAACGTCAAACTGAATCTGATAAGAAAGAGGATAAAAATAATGACAAGGAAGAAGATAAAAAATCTAAAAAATCAGATGATGTAGAAGAAGCAGATATTGAAGAAGACTAAAAATAAATAAAGTAATAAGTTCTAGGAAACTAGAACTTTGTTACTATAATAAGGAGAGATTATGGCACTAACAAGAGATAAAATAAAAAAAGAAGATAAGTGGAATATTGAGTCTATTTATAAAGATAATCAAGAATTTGATGAGTATTATAATAAACTAGATACTATGATTGATGAACTAAGTCATAAATTAACTAATTTTTTAGATAGTAAGGATAATTTTACAGATTTTATGTTATTTGATGAGAAAATATCCATCTTACTTGAAAAATTATATGTTTATGCATCATGTAAAAATGATGAAGATAAGTCAAATTCAACATATCAAGCTTTAAGTGGTGAGATGAATAATATTTATTCAAAGTATTCTGAAGTTACTTCTTCAGTTGAGCCTAGACTATTAAGACTTTCTAAAGATAAATTAAAAGAGTATTTTTCGAGTACTAAACTAAAAGATTATGATTATTATTATGATAGATTAATTAATAGAAAAGATCATACTTTAGATGAGAAACAAGAAGAACTACTTTCTACTTTAATGATACCTCTTTCTAATAATAGTGATACAGCTTCTTATTTGATGGATGCTGATATGAAGTTTGGCAAAATTATGGATGAAGATGGAAAAAGAGTTGAATTAACTTCTTCTAATTATTCTAACTTTATCATGTCAAAGAATAGAAATGTTCGAAAGACAGCTTTTAAAAAGTATCATAAAACATATGGTAGTTTTAATAATACTTTAACTTCTACTTATTATCAGACAGTAAAGACTGATTCAATAATAGCAAGACTCAGAGGATATGCATCTTCTCTTGACATGTATATGACTCCATCAAAATTACCTGTAAGGTTATATACAAATTTAATAAATACTGTTCATGATAACTTAGATGTTTTATATAAATATTATGATTTAAAAAAAGAGATGTTACATTTAGATTCATATCACTTATATGATGGTTATGCTAGTGTAATACCTTCTCTTGATAAGACATATACATTTGATGAAGCTAAAGACTTAGTACTTGATGCTTTAAATATAATGGGAGAAGAATATACTAATATTTTAAAGACAGCATTTACTGATAACTGGATAGATAAATATCCAAATGTTGGTAAAAGAGGGGGAGCATATTCTACTGGATCATATGACACTTTACCATTTGTTTTAATGAATTTTGAAGGTAAATACCAAGATGTTTCTACTATGGCTCATGAATTAGGTCACTCTATGCACACATATTTTTCTCATAAATATAATAATTATGTAAAGTCTTCTTATCCAATATTTTTAGCTGAGATTGCCTCAACTACTAATGAACTATTATTAAGTGATTATATGTTTAAACATGCAAAAACTATTGATGAAAAGTTATCTATTTTAAATGATAGATTAGATAATTTTAAAGCTACTTTTTATCGTCAAACTATGTTTGGTGAATTTGAAAAGATTGTTCATGAGTATGTTGAGCAGGGTAATGTTTTAACACCTGACTATTTAGAAAAGACTTACAAAGATTTAAATAGATTATACTTTGGTAAAGGTGTAGTAGTAGATGATGAAATAAAATATGAATGGAGTAGAATACCACATTTTTATACACCATTTTATGTTTATAAATATGCAACATCTATTTCAATATCTTATTATGTAGCGAGAAATATTATTAATAAAACACCTGGTTTTAGAGAAAAATATATAGAATTTCTTAAAAGTGGGGGCAGAGATTATCCTCTAAATATATTAAAATTAATTGATATAGATTTAACTGATAATAAAGTATTTGTTAGTGCAATAGAAAGTTTTAAAGAAGATTTAGATTTATTTGAGAAGTTATATCGTGAAAAGGAAGTGAGATAGATGGCTGAAAAACGTGATTATTATGAAGTATTAGGTGTTTCAAAAGATGCAACAGTTCAAGAAATAAAAAGTGCTTTTAGAAAGAAAGCTAAGCAGTACCATCCGGATTTAAATAAGGATGATCCTAATGCTGCTGAAAAATTTAAAGAAGCTCAGGAAGCATATTCTGTTTTGTCAGATGAGAATAAGAGAAAAATGTATGATCAATATGGTCATGCTGGTGTGTCTGGTAGTGGAGCTGGAGGATATGGTGGTTACTCTAACTTCGATGGCGCTGGTTTCGATTTTAGTGATATATTTGATTCAATATTTGGTAATGATACAGGTATGGGTGGCTTTTCTAATTTTGGTGGCTTTGGATCTTCTGCAAGTAGAGGAACGCGAGCTACTCGTGGCAGTGATATCTTAATGCATATGAGATTGACTTTTGATGAAGCAATTTATGGTTGCGAGAAAAAGTTTAATCTAGATGTTGTTGAAGACTGCGATAATTGTGATGGAAAAGGTGGCTTTGACCGTACAGAATGTAGTACTTGTCATGGAAAAGGTACCATTACTACGGAGCAACATACAATATTAGGCTCATTCATGTCAAGAACGACATGTCCTGATTGTAAAGGAACTGGTTATACTTTTAAGAAAAAATGTAGTGAATGTAATGGTACAGGAAAAGTTAAGAAAAATAAAAGAATTACTATTAGTATTCCAGAAGGTATAAATACCGGAGATAGACAAAGAATATCTGGCAAAGGAAATCCTGGTACAAATGGTGGCGAAAATGGAGACTTATATATTGAATATGAAGTAGGTGAACATGACTATTTTGAAAGAGATAATGATGATATCTATCTAGAAGTGCCACTTACCTTAACTGAAGCTATAATGGGTTGCAAAAAAGAAATACCTACATTATATGGTAATGTAAAAATAAATATTTCTGCTGGTACAAATAGTGGGGATAAAGAACGTATTAGAGGAAAAGGAGTTAACAATACTTATAGAAGACATAAAGGAGATATGTATATTATTTTTAAAGTGTATACTCCAAAAAGATTAACTAGACAACAAAAAGAATTAATTGAAGAGTTATCTGAAACTAATTTGGAAACAGATGAAATTAAAAGGTTTAATAAATTTACAAAAGATAATGATTAAAATTATCTTTTTTGTTGCATTTAAAACAGCATTTATTTTAAATTTATGTTATTCTTATATTGAGGTGTGAATATGACAAAAGGAGATATGTATACAAAAAAAATATTTAGAAAAATTTTAAAAGAGGGTTGTATGGATAAGAATCCTCGTCCTCATTACGAAGATTACTATCCAAATGCTGTTTATGATAAAGATACTAATACAATAATTGATAAAGATAATAATATTATTGAACTTAATTCAAATCAATGGATAGTATTTAATAGAAATGGAGTTACTTTATGTACTCCTGCTCATACTTTAAGTGTAAATAGTGGAGTGGAATGTTCTTATGATTTATCTAAAGGAGAAAGTCCTCTAATTTCTCTTAGGCCAATTGCTTGTAAATCATCAATTGCCGAAATCTTATGGATTTATCAAAAACAGAGTAATGACTTAGTTGAATTTGATGAATTACTTGGTAGAAATACTTGGGAAGAAGACCATAAGATAAACAATTGGTGGAATGATTGGGCACTAAAGGATGAAAATGAAAATTATATTTTAAATAATCAAGGTCATCCTACTATAGGAAGTACTTATGGAGAAGTAATCAGAAAACATAATTTAGTAGAAAAAGTTCTTAAAGACTTAAAAGACAATCCTGATGGTAGACGTCATATTATTAGTATGTGGCAAGATGATGATTTTTTATTACCTCATGGTTTAAAACCATGTGCTTTCATGACGATTTGGAATGTTAGACATGCACGTGATGGTAAAGACTATCTAGATATGACTTTAATTCAAAGGTCAAGTGATTTTGCGACAGCTGGCTGCATTAATCAAGTTCAGTATACTGTCTTATTAATGTTATTTGCTCGTCACTTAAATTTAGAACCAGGAATATTTACTTGGAAACCAGTAAATGTACAAATTTATGATCGACATATTGGTCAAGTGAAAGAATTATTAAAAAGAACGCCTGCATGTGATGATAAAGATATTTCCATTGAGATAAATACTGACAAGACTAATTTTTATGAAATGACTCCAGAAGATATTAAAGTAAAAGCTCCAAGAGAAAAAATAAAGAAACTAAATCCTCAACTTAAGTTTCCTTTGGGATAATACTATTAATAAACCTATTGTTATGGGAATGAATACTTTAGAATCTCTTCCTAAGTTATTACCAAAGAGAACACATATTGTTTTAACAAGACAAAATAAAAAGTTAGATCCTTCTATAATGGTAGTTCATTCTATAGATGAATTATTAGATTATGTAGAAAATTGTAAAACTGAGGTAATGGTAATAGGTGGAGCAAGTATCTATCAACAATTAATTGGTTATTCTAATAAAATGCTTTTAACAGAAATAGATGCTACGGCTTCAGCTGATGCGTATTTTCCAAAGTTTAATAAGGATGATTGGAATAGTGAAATAATTGGAGAATATGAGGATAACAATATTAAATATAAACATTTAGTTTATATTAGAAAATAATTTATATTTAAAAATATTCTTATGTGATACAATAGATGTATATCTTAAATAAAGGAGGAAACATGAGAGTAGGATTATTTGGAAGTGGTGCTTATGGAATAGCACTAAGTAGTATTTTAAGATATAATAATCACGATGTTGTGATGTGGACAAAAAGTGAAAATGAAAAAGAAGAATTAATTAAAACTAGATGTAATAAAAAAAAGTTACCTAACTTTAAAATAGATAAAGATGTAAAGATAACTACTGATGTAGAAGAAACTATTAAAGATAAAGATTTATTAATAATTGCCATACCAGCAGCCTTTGTTAGTGACTTATGTGATGAGATGGCTCCTTTTATTGATAATGATAGTATTTTAATAGCAACTAAAGGTATTGAACAAGGAACTGGCCTTTTTATAAGTGAAATTGTTGAACAAAAATTTAATACTAAGAATGTTGCTGTTATTAGTGGACCAACATTTGCTGTTGATTTGATTACCAGAATGCCAGCTGGACTAACAGTTGCTAGTAAAACACCTGAGACGATACTTCTTGCAAGACAAGCTTTACAAAATAGCTATATAAAACTAAGAGATACTACTGATATTATTGGAGTAGAAATATGTGGCTCAATAAAAAATGTTATTGCCTTATCAGCTGGAATGCTTGCTGGACTAAATGCAAATGAATCAACTAAGGCAATGCTTTTAACTGAAGCAAGTTATGATATGGAAAATATTCTGGAAGCATTTGATTGTGATCGACATACTGTTATGTCTTATTCAGGAATCGGTGATTTATTTTTAACTTGTACGTCCCCTAAAAGTAGGAACTTTTCTTTTGGTAAATTAGTAGGTGAAAAAGCATCTAAAGAAGAAGTAAATAAATATTTAGAAACAACTACTGTTGAAGGATATTATACATTAGAGTCAATTTATCGTTTATTAAAAGATAAAGAAGTAAAAATACCAATAATTGATTTAATATATGAAATTATTGTTAATGGAAAAGATCCAAATTTATTGCTTTTATTTTTAGTATATAAATCATAAAAAAGAAGTTCATTAGAACTTCTTTTAATATATCATAGTATGTAGAATCCTTTCAGTATTTTTAAAATTTAATTTAGCAATCTCTTTTAATTTTTCCTCTCCATATTTTTCAACGACTTCTTCACCAATTTTATCTACATCTTTTCCAGCTCCTTTTGGAAGTGGTATGTGAATTTCATCACACATCTTATCGAATGCTTTTAAAAATATATAACGACTAATAATAGAACCACAGGCAACAGCCATATTTTTGTCTTCAGCTTTAGTGATAAAAGTAATTCCTCTTTGTACTACTTTTTGATCCTTTAAATAATTATAATATCTTGCTTCTCTAGCAAATTCATCAACAATAATATAATCATATTTTGGCTTTTCTTCATTTATCAACTGATATAAAACTCTATTATGAAGTATAGCCTTAATTTTATTCATATTTATATCATTACTATATTTTTCATTATATTCACTATTTGTAAGTATTACACTTCGATATTTTATTTTTTTAGCAATCTCTGTAGCTATCTTTAAAATCTTTTCGTCATCTATTTTTTTTGAATCTCCAACACCTAATTTTTCTAAATATTCAATTTCTTCTTTAGGTACAAAAGTCGCTGTAACTACAATTGGCCCAAAATAGTCGCCAGTTCCTACCTCGTCAGATCCAACTGCACTAGAATAGTAATATTTCTCGTTTTCTTTCTTTCGCTCTTCTTTTTTTTCTTTTGTATCTTCAAGCATAGTACCCCACATTGCAGCATCTACATCGGCACTAGTACCCTGAAACATTACTTTACCAGACTCATACATCGTAATAACAGTATCTTCATCTTTTGCTTGAAATACTACATAAGGAATTTTCTTATCTCTCATTTTATCTTTATAATAATCAAGCATCTTTTCTTTTATTTCTTTATTTACTCTAATAACTACATTCATATTACATAATACTAAAAGAATTATAATTAAACTTATCAATTATTTCTTCTTTAGTAAGCCCCTCCTTTAATAAATTATTATAAATATCTTCAATTTCTTCACTATTTAGATTTAATATATATGGATTACTATCTAATAATATATTAATATTAGTAATACCAATCTCTTTTAACTTATTAAATAAATTATCTATATCTTCTAGGCTTCTATTTAAATAAAATGGATTACATATAAAAATATTTTTAATATAATTATTCATACAACCAATTAGCCCTAATTTATCTATTAAAGAATATATTTTATTATCATCTACATTACTAATATCTGGATTAGTATCCATCATATTTTTAATTTCTTCTATACTAAAACCATATCTAATTAATACATCCATATTTACCTCAACAACTCTTCCTTTGTAATATTATATTTTTCATAAAAAACATTATCACTACAAAATAAATACTTATCTACATCTTCTATAACTATATTATCTTCAAATAAATCTTTATAATATTTATTATCAATTTTATTATCAGTAATTATCTTATATCTATTTTTTATATATTCTAAGTTATATCTTAATAAATAACTATTATCAATTATTTTATTTCTAAATTGTATCTTATTATAAAACTCTAATTTTTCATTAATACTTTTAATACTATATCCTAAAATAGTAGGAAAGTCTTTAATCATTTTAATAATTTTATCAAGAGATGTAAACTTTAATAAATTATCTATTTTCCAATTTAAATAATCAATGGAATATAATAATATAAATGGATTATTACATGTAATATTAATTATTTCATTTTTAGTAAAACCTGTATCTTCTAAATAAGTTAATAACTTGCTTAAATTATTTAAGTGATTATTTTCTAAAATACAAGGTATCTTTCTAATTATATTAATAATATCTTTATCATGATAACCATAGTCTATCAAATAGTCAATTTTATTTTTTATATCATCTATACTATCTAGTAGTAATTCTTTTAAAGATGAAGTAATTTTAATGATATCTTTATCAGTAAAACCTAAATCTTTAAAGAAATCTATTTTTTTGTTAATAGTATTTAAATTACAATCAATTAACTCAGGACTATTTTCTATTATTTTAATTATATCTATTTTTTTATATCCTTTATCTATAAAATAATTAAATCTCTTTTGAATATTATAATTATCAACACTTAAAATATTTGTTTTATTAATTAATACTTCTTTAGCATTAAAACCAATGCTTTCTAGAAAATCTATCTTATCAATAATCTTTTCTATTGGAAGTTCTATAACATATGGATAATTTTTAATCATTGTAAATATCTCTATTTTATTAAAATTCAATTTAGTTAAAGCTACTACTTTTTCTTTAATATTTTCTATACTTAAAAATATAATATTAGGACTAGTTAGAGTAATATTAATAATATCGTTATTAGTTAGACTATTTTTAAGTAGATAATTACTTATATTTTTTAAATTATAAAGAATAGTCGATTCAGCATATTTATTAATTGGATAAGCTTTTTTTATGAGAAAAATTTCTTTATCATTAAAACCCATAGAAATCATATACTCATCTAACATAATAAACATCACCTGTAATTTATTATAGCATAAATCTATTATTTCGTTTATAATTATATTAGTAGGAGGATAAATATGTTAAATATATTTGATGTTGGTATTATTTTACTATTAATAATGTTTTTTATAGTAGGATTTAAAAATGGTGTAATTAGAGAGTTATTTGCTCTTGTAGGAATAATACTTGTATTTATGCTGTCATTTGCTTTAAAAGGCATAGTTGGTAATTTCTTATGTTTAATATTACCATTCTTTAAAATAACAGGAGTAATAGAAGGCTTTTCGGTTATTAATATTTTAATTTATCAAGCAATTGGTTTTATTTTAGTTTTTGGTATATTGTTAACTATCTATGAATTTATTCTTAGAATATCTAGATTTGTGCAAAAGTTAGTTAATTTAACAATTATCTTAATTATACCTTCTAAAATATTAGGAGGAATTGTAGGTATAATTAAAGGTTGGATTGTATAAATAAGATTTTATATAATACCCCTGTATTATCAGACTATACTAGTAGCTTTACAAATAGTGTTGAAGAAATATATGATTTAGGAGTTAAAGTATCCAATAAAGAAATAAGTACCAATGAAGCTAATTTAGAGACTTTAGATATTATGCTAAAACATAATGTAGTAGATAAAAGCACAGTTGAAAAATTAATTAACCAAAATAAATTAGATGATGTTAAAAACACAAATAGTGTTTTAAATAAATATTAGGAGAAAATTATGTTAGAAGTAAAAAGTATTAGAGAATTTAATGAGATAATTACTCATGATAAAGTATTAGTTTTTTTCTATGCTACTTGGAGTAGTAGTTCTCTAGCAATGAATGAAGTCTTGGAAGATTTAAAAGATGAATTAAAAGAGTTTGAAATAGTTAAAGTAAATATGGATAGATTTTTAGAATTAACTAGAATTTATCATATTACATCTGTTCCAGATATTAAAATATTTATAAAAGGAAAAGTAGCTAAAGATATTTTAGGTATTAAAACTAAAGATGAATTATTAAACATTTTAAAAGATAATTAATTTAAAAGTAAGCAGATTGTTTATTGTATAAAATGTGGCAATAAGTTAAAAGAAGATGCTTTATTTTTTCCTAAGTGTGGTAATAGTAATATGAATAAAAAAGATAGACTTAATAAATAAGTATTTAAGTATAAAATCAATACTGGTAATATATTTTTAGATTTACTATTACCAGTATTTTTTACCTTAATAATTCTAATAATTTTTCTATAGTGAATAAACATATCATGACTAATTTAGAAAATGATATTATTGATAAAAATACAATAGATTTTTTTTAGCAAGTAATTTACTTGTTTTTTTCTTGTTTAGAATTCTATTATTTGTTATACTAATCTTGTCACTACATGACAAGGAGGGTAATGTTTAATGAAGAAATATGTATATTTGTTCACAGAAGGAAATGCGAACATGCGTGAACTTCTTGGTGGAAAAGGTGCAAATTTAGCTGAAATGACTAATATTGGTTTACCTGTACCACAAGGTTTTACGATTACAACAGAAGCTTGTACAAAGTACTATGAAGATGGTCGTGAAATAAGCAAAGAAATTCAAGCTGAAATTGATAAAAACATTAAGGAAATGGAAAAAATAACTGGTAAAAAGTTTGGCGATAAAGAAAACCCTTTATTAGTATCAGTTAGATCTGGTGCTCGTGCATCAATGCCTGGTATGATGGATACAATTCTTAATTTAGGATTAAATGAAGAAGTTGTTGAAGTTTTAGCTAAAAAATCTAATAATCCTAGATGGGCTTGGGATTGCTACAGAAGATTTATTCAAATGTATTCTGATGTTGTTATGGAAGTTGGAAAGAAATACTTTGAAGAATTAATTGATAAGATGAAAGCTAAAAAAGGTGTTAAGCAAGATGTAGAACTTGATGCTGATGATTTAAAAGAATTAGCAATGGAATTTAAAAAAGAATACAAAACAAAAATTGGTAAAGATTTCCCAACTGATCCTAAAGAACAATTAATGGGAGCTATTAAGGCTGTATTCCGTTCTTGGGATAATCCACGTGCTAATGTTTATAGAAGAGATAATGATATTCCTTATTCTTGGGGAACTGCTGTAAATGTTCAAGCTATGGCTTTTGGTAATATGGGAGATGATTGTGGAACTGGTGTTGCTTTCACAAGAGATCCTGCTACTGGAGAAAAAGGATTATTTGGAGAATTCTTAACTAATGCTCAAGGAGAAGATGTTGTTGCTGGTGTTCGTACTCCAATGCATATAACTGAAATGGAAGAAAAATTCCCAGAAGCATTTAAAGATTTCAAGAAAGTTTGTAAAATTCTAGAAGAACATTATAGAGATATGCAAGATATGGAATTTACTGTAGAACATGGTAAACTTTATATGTTACAAACAAGAAATGGAAAAAGAACTGCTCAAGCTGCTTTAAAAATTGCATGCGACCTTGTAGATGAAGGAATGCGCTCTGAAGAAGAAGCAGTATTAATGATTGACCCTAGGAACTTAGATACTTTATTACATCCACAATTTGATGCTAAAGCTGTAAAAGCTATTAAGCCAATTGGAAAAGGATTAGGAGCATCTCCAGGAGCTGCTAGTGGAAAAATTGTATTTACTGCTGATGATGCTGAAAAACAAGGAATTGGTGGAAAAGGAGAAAAAGTTATTCTTGTTAGACTTGAAACTTCACCAGAAGATATTACAGGTATGAAAGCTGCTCAAGGAATTCTAACAGTTCGTGGTGGAATGACTTCACACGCTGCTGTTGTTGCTCGTGGTATGGGAACTTGTTGTGTATCAGGATGTGGCGATATTGCCATGGATGAAAAGAATAAGAAATTTACTTTAGCTGGTAAAACATTCCATGAAGGAGATGTAATTTCAATTGATGGATCAACTGGAAATATCTATGATGGTGAAGTTCCAACAGTAGATGCAAAAATTGCTGGAGAATTTGGTAGAGTTATGGAATGGGCCGATAAATATAGACGCTTATCAGTTAGAACAAATGCCGATACTCCAAAGGATGCCAAAAAAGCAAGAGAACTTGGAGCAGAAGGAATTGGATTATGTAGAACAGAGCATATGTTCTTTGCACCAGATAGAATTGCTGCATTTAGAGAAATGATTTGTTCTGATACCGTAGAAGCTAGAAAGAAAGCTTTAGATAAAATCTTACCATTCCAACAAGGAGACTTCGAACAACTATATGAGGCACTTGAAGGAACACCTGTTGTTATTAGATATTTAGACCCACCTTTACATGAGTTTGTACCAACAGAAGAAAAAGAACAAAAATTACTTGCAAAAAATTTAGGAAAATCTTTAAAAGAAATTCAAGACATTGTGGCTTCCCTTCATGAATTTAACCCAATGATGGGCCACAGAGGTTGTAGACTTGCTGTTACATACCCTGAAATTGCAGAAATGCAAACAAGAGCTGTAATTAGAGCTGCAATTAATGTTCAAAAGAAACATAAAGATTGGAATATGGTTCCAGAAATTATGATTCCACTTGTTGGTGAAATAAAGGAATTAAAATATGTTAAAGATGTAGTTGTAAAAACTGCTGATGAAGAAATTGCTAATGCTAAAGTAAAAATGCATTATCAAGTAGGTACTATGATTGAAATACCTAGAGCTGCTCTAACAGCTGATGAAATTGCTAAAGAAGCGATTCTCAAGAGATGATGCTGGAAAATTCTTACCTGCTTACTATGATAAGAAGATTTATGAAGAAGATCCATTTAAGACTCTAGATCAAAAAGGAGTAGGTAAACTTATTAAAATGGCAGTTGAATTAGGTAAGAAAGAAAGACCAGATATTACTTTAGGTGTATGTGGTGAAACAGGAGGAGATCCTAAATCAATTGAATTCTACAACAATGTAGGACTTGATTATGTATCATGCTCACCATTTAGAGTACCTGTTGCACGTCTTGCTGCTGCTCAAGCTGCAATCAAAGCAAAGAAGAATTAATATAAATGATTAAAAGGCTAGGTAAAACTAGTCTTTTTTATGGTATAATTGTTTATATAATGCAATAGATATTATTTTATAATGTACAAAAAAATTATGCATATACTAAAGCAACTAATTGACATAAAACTTTACAAATTAGTCTTTATATACTATTATATGTAATAATTTAAATTGCTATTATTAAGGGGTGATATTATGAAAATACCACAAGAGATACGTACTTTATCTACTTATGATTTATTGGTAGAATCACCATCGCTTATAGTTAAAAATGGTAATAAGAAATTTACTTTGGATAATATTCAAACATTATACTTGTATCCATTATCAATATTTGATTATATTAGTAATTTGGATAATCAATATATTATTAAACTAACATTTTTATCATTAGATAGAGATATAGATTATGATTTTTTATTTATGAACCATTTTAAAAAGTTAAAGAATGTTGAGTTTATAATTGACCATACATATTTAGATAAAATAGATATTCTTAAAAATTTAATTAATTTATTATATAATAATAATATAAAAATAACATTAACTATTAATAATTTGTTAGAAGTTAAAGATTTACTGAAAGATTATTACGAAAAGATAACTTATTTTAAAATATATATGTTAAACTTGATTAATAAAGATAATGATAATGAATCAAATTTTTATAAGTACTTGAGTATGATATCTAATAATAGTTCAGGGTTAATACACGTAAAGACATATATAAGTATTGATGAATATCTATATTACGAAGATACTTTAAAGCAATTAAAAAAATTAGGTGTAGATATATTTCAAGTATCTAAAGAACTAATTCCATTAAATAAGAAAAACATAAATTTAGATTGTAGTATTGAAAAGCATATAAGAATTTTAGAAAAAAAATATAATAAATTTAATACTAAGTTTATAAGCGTTAAAGATTTATCAACATTATATTACCCACGCTTTGAATTAGATGAACGCAATAAGAGAAAATGCTATGCATGTTTAATGAAACCATATATAGATGGTAAATACCTTATTCCATGCAAGGTAAATAAAATAATAAATAATGAAGATAAATATGGAACTTCTCTAGAAAGTATATATAAATATAAAGACAAAATTAAAAATATTGGTGATGCATGCTCTGATTGTGCTTCTATATTTGAAAATGATTCATTAGGTAGTATTTCAGAGTTGTCAAATGGTGGTTCAATAGAAATGGAGTTACTATGATAGAATTAATTGGAAAAAATGGTTCTGGTAAAACTTTTATTGCAAATGAATTAGGGAAACGTGGTTATGAAAAAGTGGTTGGCTATACAACTAGACAAATGCGTGAGAATGAAATTAATAAAGTAGATTATAATTTTATAACAAAACGTGAATTTGAATATATGCTTGATAATAATCAATTTATAGACTACAAAGTTAGAAATGATAATTATTATGGCATTAGTGGAAATGGCATAACCAATTCTTCTATAATTACTTCGGGTAATTCAAATTTAATAGCAAAGGCAACTGGATTTGATGTTTATAAAATATATTTAGATGCTAATCTGGAGACGAGATATGCAAGAATGGTTAAGAGAAATCCAGAAGATAATCTGTTTGACAGGATTCATTCGGAAAACTTTTCCTTTTTAGATAATTTTCAAGCATTATTCATTGATAATAATATTGATAATATATCTATTATTGATCATATTGAAAGTGTGATTAAAGATGGTGTTATTTCTCAAACTATTTTAAAAGATAATAAACATTTTATCCAAAAGAAAGTTTATGAATATGAATTAACTGATCATAAAAATCAAAATATTATATTGAATATTTTAGAATATGAAGAATATATACTTAGAAATTTGTCATTAATAAATGGTGTTGATAAAGAAAAAATGTATTATAGATTAATTAGAGAATATTTAGATAGGTTAAAAATAGAATATGAAGAAAATTCAAAAAAAATCTTAGTATTAAGTAATAGGGGAGTATATAATTTAGATTATAAGGAGAGATAAATATGAAGATATTATTTATATCAGATATACATGGTATTAATATTAATTTAAAAAAAATAGAAAAAATTATTGAAAAAGAACGAATAGATAAATTAGTAGTTCTTGGTGATTTATATTATGCCGGTCCTACGTATAATCAAAAGTATGAAGTTAATAGTATGAGTGTTAAAGATACATTAACTAAATATTCAGATAAAATTATTTGTTTAAAAGGTAATTGTGATTCAGACGTTGATATTAAAGCAAGTGATTTTCCAATTTGTAATAATTTAGCTTTAATATGTGTAGATGGGCTAGATATTTATTTAACTCATGGTAATGAATATAATTTAGAAAAGAATAGAAAATTTAACAGAAAAGGTATATTGGTATATGGTCATGAACACATACCTTATATAAAAAAAGAAAAAGATATGGTATATATCAATGTTGGTTCAATATCTATACCTAAAGAAAACAATAATCCTACATATATGATGTATGAAAATAGAAAATTTACTATTTATGATATAGAAGAAAATATATTTGATAGTATAGAAATATAAATATAAATATAAATATAAATATAAATTAATTTTTAAGGAGGCTAATATGGAACAATTAGAAGACAAATATAAAAATGATAAATATGATCGTTCACTATATATTCCGAAGGGATATATATTACCAGATGGTAGTCAATTAACAAAATCTTATGCAAGATTACATGAAGATATGGCAAAAAGGTTTATAGAAGAAAATTATAAATATACATTTGCTAATGATATTATCAAGGATCCTAAAGATTTTATGCTAATGAGAGTTGGTGCATTACAAGTAATGTCGTGTGGTTTACCAATATTATTACATTGTGATGAAAAATTGAGTAAAGAAATTGAAGCAGCTATTGTTTCGTATTTAAGTTATGACTGGAAAGAAATAATAATTGAAAATCCATATGCTAATTATTTTAATTATATGAGATATCGATTGCTTGAAGGTACAGGATTAAGCATAGGAGATGATAAATATGAGGAAAAGATTGCTAACCAAAAAATACTTAAGAGACGTTAAGGAGTATATAATAAAGATTGCTAAAGATAATGATGCATATGTTTGTGTAAAAGAAATAATTGATATAGAAAAACCATTTAGTATACCAACAGGTTTGTGTTTAGTTAATAATGGTTATCATATTGTAGAAATATTGCCAATGAATGAAAAATTTTGTGTTAGAACTTTCTTGAATGAAAAAAATGAAATTTTGCAAAAGTATATAGATGTTTCTTTAGGTAATGGTATTGATGAAGAAACTAACATTCCTTATTATGATGATATATTTTTGGATATTATTATAAATAATGATGAAATATATGTAGATGATAAGGATGAATTAGAAAAAGCATATAAAAATAATGAGATTACTGAAAAAACCTATAATGAAGCAAATATAATTTGTAATCAAATATTATCTGAACTAAATACAAATAAGTATATAATTAAAGATGTGAGAGAGTATTTATGAAAGAATTTTCAAGTAAGACATATTTAAAAGATGTTATAGATTTTGAATTAAAGATATATTGTAAAAATGATGAATACTATTTTACTATTAAGAAAATAGTAAATATAAAATCACCATTTATTTTAAATGAAATGGGACATGATATTAAATTATTAGATAATAATTATTATATTATAGAATATATACCATGCAATAAAAATTATTTTTGTAGACTTTTTGTCGATGAAAATAAAGAAATAAAAGAGTATTATTATCAGTTTACAGAAAAGCAAGGAATAGAAAATTCCATTCCGTATTATCAAAAATTAAATGTAGCGTATGTAAAAACACAATTTGGTGAAAAAATATATTCATCAAATAATACTAATATTTCTAAAGAAGTATTAGAAATAATTAAACAAAATAAATTGAATTTTAATTTAAATTATAAAGAATATTTATGGTAAGGGGAGAAAAATATGGAAATAGTAGTAGGAAAAGAAAATGAAATATATAAATTAGGTTCATTATCATTAGAAAAAATTGATAATGAATTTGTAAAAAAAGGTATGAAGGATTTGTCATACAAAGAAAGATTAATGAAAGCAAAAAGCTTAGTTTTAATAGAAAAGAAAACTAATAAAGTTATATTTCAATTGAATTTAATTCAGAATCAACACTTTTATCCTCTAAGCATATTAGATTATGCTAATATGATGAAAAAATATATTAGTAAAGAAATAACTGATTTACCAATTATGTCATTAGATTCTCATGATTATAATTTTTGTGACTTTCATTGTAAAGATTGTTTAGCAGTTGATACGCGTGAGTGGGCTAAGAAAAATATTGGTTTTACTTCATTTGATATTGACCATTATGAAAACGTATTAAAAGAAATAGCTAGATATTCTAAAAAACGAGGATTAGATAGCATAAGATTTGAAATGTCCGGTGAAGGGAATCCTGATATGTATCCATATAGGGCGCGTATTATTAAATATGCTGCTACAGAATGTAATATGAAACCTGTTTATATAAGTACTGGTAGTAGACTAGATGAAGAAACAATTGATGCATTGGCTAAATACGCTTATTATATTAGAATTAGCATGCCTGGTATAAATGAAGAAGCATACGAAAAGTATTCTTATCAATTAGGAAAAAAGGAAACTAGATATACATATAAGAAATCATTAGAAATGTTAAAAAAATTAGTTGCAAAAAGAAAAAAATATGGTCGTGAGAGAGAACTTATGATAGGTGCAAGAACTTGTATGAGACCAGAAAATGCTGGTAGTTATTTAACATCTGCTAAAGAACTAGCCGATATTGGTGTTGATAGTTTTCAAATAGTTAAAATATTAATTCCTATAGGAGATGATATTACTAAATATAAATTATCTGAGAAAACAATTGAAGAATTAACATTCTTAAGAAAAAATTATAAGGATATAGGTTTAATGCATGTACAAATACCTAGTAATTTGGATTATACTTACTATGATCGTGAAATTGAAGATTCGAAGAAACCAAGTCAGTGCTATAGCTCGCTTGTATCACCAATTTTATATGGTCCAAATTTAATTATTTGTACACATTGGGAAAAAATAAAAGATATAGAAAATTCACATTATGGTTGTATTAAAGGTAAAAAAAATGAATTAGAAGAAGTTATGATGGGAGAAAGAGCAAAAAAGATTAGAAGTCAAGTACCGGAAAGATGTTCTTCTTGCTGTGCTATATATGATAATCAAATGCTTGAAATGATTAGGGCTCAATTATCATTAGTCAATGATATTAATGATGTTGAATTCTACTTAACTTATTAGGCTGAATATGTATAGTTTCAATATTATATTAACTAATTTATGTAATGCTCATTGTTCACATTGTTATATGAAAACTAATGAAAATCCTAAAACATTATCTTTTGAAAAAATTGATTTGCTAGTGGATAAATTACCTATTAATACAAAGACTATTGTAATCACAGGTGGAGAAATATTCACAGCTAGTAGTGAATTAGAATATTTTTTAAATAAGATTAATAATAAATTTAATAGAATTCAAATTGGATTAGAGTCAAATGGTATATATTTATACACTCATAATGCATTGGAAATTTTAAAACATTTAAAAGAATTGAATGTTGATTTCATAAGATTTTCTGATGACCCTTTTCATGAAACAGGTGGAGTTGATTTGTATAAAGTTAGAAAATTAAAAGAATTAGAATCTAATGATACTCCAAAAATTAAATATTTAGTACAAACTAAAGCACTGTCAATTGGAAAAGCAGAGCAATTAAAAGAAGAAGAAAAATCTAAACCTTGTTGCATGAATACCAAAGATAGTGAAAAAAATCCATATATATTTATGGATATTACTGGTGATATGTATTTATGTGCGTGGAAAAGTGGAAAAAAAGTTGGAAACATTTTTACTGATAACTTTTTAAAAATAGAAGAAAATTTAAATGAAAAGGTAAATCACTGCATATTAACTGGCAATATACTAGATGCAATAAGTATCTATACTAATGATAATAGAGAAATTGTAAAAAATAATATTGATGCTATTGGTGAATGTAATGCTTGTATTAAGGCATTTATAAAAAGGATGTGAATTATATGAATGAAGATAAATTTACAAAAAAGTCTTGTATATATGATAAGTATAGACCAAACTATCCAGCAAGTTTAATTGAATATTTATATACTAAAGAAGGATTTAATGAAAAATTGAAAATTGCTGATGTAGAAGCTGGAACAGGTATTTTTAGTGAACAACTTCTTAAACAAGGCTCACAAGTTATATTAGTTGAACCAAACGTTGGCATGTTGGAAGAAGCTAGAAAAAAATTGTGTAACAATAAAAATGCATATTTTTTATCATCTAGTGCAGAGAAGATTGAACTATCATCACATTCATTAGATTATATTACTGTGGCTCAAGCATTCCATTGGTTTAATTTAAAAAAATTTAAATCTGAATGCAAAAGACTGTTAGTAGATGATGGTAAAGTTATACTTACATGGAATATTACTGATAGTGAGAGCAAAGTTATTCAGGATTTAGCATATTTAAATAAGTTATATCTAGGTAGTTGTTATAACACAAGAGACAAAGAAGATTTGACATATTATTTAAAATTTTTTAAAGAATATATTTTAAATTATTTTGATAATGATTTAGAATTAAATATAGATCAATTTATAGGTAGATGTTTATCTCGTTCTTATAGTCCTAGTGAGAATGACGATATTTGTGACGAATATATAGATAAATTAAAATCTATTTTCTATGAGAATAGTAAAGATGATAAAATAATTATTAAAAATAAAACAAGATGTATGATAGGAATGGTAAAGTAGTATGGAAAATATAAAATATAGTATTTTAGTTCCTTTGTATAATAAAAAAGAATACTTAATTAAATATTTTTCAAAAATTGTTAAACAGTCATTTGATAATTATGAAATTGTTGTTGTAGATGATGCATCTACGGATGGATCGTATGAATTTTTAAAAGATTCTTATAAAAATATTAATTTAATAAAAAACAGTGAAAATCATGGCTTAGGCTATACAAGAAATGTATTAATACATAATGCCAAAGGAAAATATCTAATATTTGTTGATCCAGATGATTATATTGAAACTGATTTATTGGCGGAAATAGATAAAGAAATAAAAGATGTAGACATTTTAAGATTTCAAAATGTAATTGAGCCAATGACACCTAATAGAATAGAACAAGAAATGGGTAAAGATAAATATCGCTATGGATGCAACCCGGTTGATAATATAACTGGAGAAGAAGCGTTGCTAAAATGGTGTTTAGGTGAAAGAAATATAAATACTTTCCCATGGACATATGTAATAAAAAAAGACTTATATAATGATGTTTATTATCCAGAATTAAATAATTTAGAAGATTTTGCTATTACACCATATTTAATAGCTAAAGCAAAAAAAATAAAAGCTATACCTTATGTTGGATATCATTATTTATTATATGACAATTCACTTTCTAGCAATGATAATAATTTATCAAGCAAAGTTAAAAAAATACAGACATTATATGATGTTGTTCAATTAGCCATTATTAATATAAGTAGTACTAATATTAGTAATGAGTCAAAAAAAATTTATATCGATGATGTAATTAATAGATATAATATTCGCAAGGCAAAACTTGATAATTTATTGGAAAGTACTAGGGTGAGAAAATGATATATGTAGTAACCCATAAAAATATTTCATTAAAATTACCTGAAAATTACAAAATAATTGGAGTAGGAAATAATAGTATTATTAATGAAGATTTGCATGACAATACTGGCGATAATATATCTTTTAAAAACAAAAACTATTGTGAGTTAACCGCTTTATATTGGATTTGGAAGAATTCTAATGATGATATCGTCGGTTTAGAACATTATCGTAGAATGTTTTTAAATGATAATATAGGTGAAATAGGATTGTTGAATGAAGATGAAATTTTATTTATTTTGAATAATTATGATATTATTGTACCAACACTATTTAATAATAAAACAAGGACAGTTTATCAACATTATGTAGAAGATCATAAAAAGAGAGACATCGAATTAGCTCAAAATATAATAAATAGTAAATATCCAGAGTATAATATTTCATTTAATCAAGTTATGAATAGCAAATATGAATATGGCTTTAATATGATGATAACGAGAAAAGACATATTAGATGAATATTCTCAATGGTTATTTGATATCTTGTTTGATTTAGAAAATAAAATAGATATATCTAAATATGATGAGTATCAAAAAAGAATATATGGTTTTTTATCTGAAAGATTATTTAATGTTTGGTTAAAATATAAAAAATATAATGTTAAGGAAAATGTTATTGCTAATATTTTAGATTCGAAAGAAAAAATTCTTGATAGAAAGATCAAGAAAATACATAAATGAGCATTTAATAGTTTTAAAAAATATAGTTGATATCTAGAAGTATGGAAATTATATTGTAGTTGTTTCTAAGATTGAAGGACTATACAAAATTAGTTTTCATAAGATTCAATTTTTAAAAAAAGTAATTTTAGTCCGTATGAGTGGTTCCTACATCGTTCCAAACTTGCTTGAAGTACAAGCTGCCATCAAAGCGGGCCAAAAGAAATAAGAAGTGAGAAAAGTTTGGTTCAATGTCAAGTAGTGTTGGTGGAACCAAAAACTAATGATAAATGGACTTAAGGAGAACTGAGAAAATCAGTTCTCTTTTACTATGTTATTTA
>CACYRE010000025.1 GCA_902776735.1 uncultured Erysipelotrichaceae bacterium
AAAACTCCTTTTGCATGCAATAATTTATTTGATAAGGCAGCAAATTATATTAAACCTGCCGAAAATTATCTATTGACTTTTACCAGATGTTCTTTTAATTTTTAATTAGTAACTTTTGATAATTTTTTATGATTTTTCATTAATTTTTTTATTCCATGTGGATATTTAAAAGCAACTGTTACTAAGGTGTTAGTAACTTCAGTTACTTTTCCTGTACCAAATGTTTCGTGATAAACATAATCTCCTACATGATAGTCTACATCTTCTTCTCTAAACATTTCAGTTGTATCTATTTTTTCTTGTCTAGGTTGCTCTTTTTCTTTATTATTAGTCTCAAGTAAATTTTTATCTATTTCATTTATAAATCTACTTTCAGGATTAATTTGCTCTTTACCAAACAAGGTCCTATGTCTGGCATTAACTAGATGTAGATCGTCTTTAGCTCTTGTAATTGCTACATAGCAAAGTCTTCTTTCTTCTTCAATCTCACTATTTTCCATGAGAGAATTCATGTGAGGAAATATACCCTCTTCCATACCTACTACAAAAACATGACTAAATTCTAGCCCTTTGACAGAGTGAACTGTCATCAAGCTTATTCTATTAGGATCATCTTTATAATCTTCAACGTCACTTATTAAACTTATTTCTAACAAAAAGTCTTCTAGAGAAACAAGTCCTTCTTTCTCTTCAAATGATTTAGTTATAGATTTAAATTCTTCTAGGTTTTCTAGTCTAATTTCAGCTTCAAGAGTATTTTCACTTTCTAATTCTTTTTTCATACCTGAAGCATCAAGTACTTTATCAATTAATTCTGTTAGTGTTATTTCCTGTGAAATATCCTTTAATTTTTCAATTAATTTTTTAAATTCTAATTCTTTTCCACTAGATATTGCTTCATAAATACTTGTCCCATTTTCGTCGGCTTTTTTAGTTAGATTTTCAATTGTTTTTAGTCCAATTCCTCTTTTAGGTGTATTAATTACACGAAGTAAGGAAACATTATCTTTGGAATTGTGAATTAATCTTAAGTATGCTATTAAATCTTTTATTTCTTTTCTGGAATAGAAATAGAAACTACCTATTACACGATAAGGTAAATTTTCTTTTAACATTTCTTCTTCTATAACACGAGATTGAGCATTAGTACGATATAGAACAGCAATATCTTTATAGTCAACATTCTTATTTATTAATTCCTTTATTTTTCTTATAACATAGGCTGCTTCATCTCTTTCATTAAATGCTCTATAATATTTAATTTTTTCTCCTTGTCCTCTAGCAGTCCAAAGATTTTTTTCTTTACGCATTTTATTATTTCTAATTACTTGATTTGCTGCATCTAGTATTGTACTAGTTGAACGATAATTTTGCTCTAGTAAAATTGTTTTGGCATCTGGATAATCTTTTTCAAAATTTAAAATATTTTTATAATTGGCTCCTCTAAAACTATAAATGCTTTGAGAGTCATCACCAACGCAAGTGATATGTCTTCCTTTTTTACTTAACATTTTGGTTAAAATATATTGAGCTTCATTTGTATCTTGATATTCATCTATTAGAATGTATTTATACAAATCTTGGTATTTTTTTAGTAATTCTGGATATTTTTTAAATAATTTTATTGGTAAGAGAAGTAAATCATCAAAGTCAACAGAATTATTTTTCTTTAATTTTTTTTCATATTTTGAATAAATTTCATATACTCCTTTTTCATAATCACTGATAGCATAATGTTCATAATCGTCAGGAGATGTCATCTTGTTTTTGCAACTACTAATTATATTTCTTACAGCTCGGGGATTAAATACTTTTGGATCATGGTTTAAATCTTTAATTATTTTTTTTACTACTGTTAATGAATCATCACTATCCATGATGACAAAGTTTTTATCATAACCTAGATAATTATAATTATCTCTTATAAGTTTTAAACCAAAACTATGGAAAGTAGATATTTGTATATCTTTAGCAGTTGAACCAATTATTCTATATATTCTATCTTTCATTTCTTTAGCGGCTTTATTAGTAAAAGTGATTGCTAAAATGTTAGAATGACTAACATTTTTTTCTTCTATTAAATAAGCTATTTTAGTAGTTAGTGTTTTTGTTTTCCCAGCACCAGCTCCAGCTATTATCAATAGTGGTCCATCATTATATAAGACAGCTTCTTTTTGTTTGTCATTTAATTCATTTAAGTCCATTTTTACACATCCTCGTCTTTATTTATTATACATGAATTATTGATAATAGAAAAGAAAAAAACCATTCAATTATTGAGAATGGTTTATCTATATAAATCAAGCAACTCTTCATATTTTGCTTGTTCATTCTTGCGTTGCTTTTTAAGTAAATCATCATATTTTTTTTGCTCTTTTTCTAAATCTTTTCTAATTTCAGTTTCTTGTTTTCTCTTTTCTGTTTGACTTTTTAATAATTTTAAGACACGTTTATAATCATCAATTGTTAATAGATTATCATATTTAGTTACATCTTCTTTTATCAATACTGGTTTTTCTGGTTCAATAACTCTTTCTATTGTTTCAACTTTTTTCTTTGGTGCTTCTCCATAAATATAAGTAGGTCCATCTACAGGTAAGAAATTATCTGGTAATTTTTTTACTCTTTTCTTAATAAGAATTTTTTTAACTTTTGGTTTATAGTCCTTTTTTAAATAAATTAATATTATTTTATAAATTATCAAGAATATAATCCAAGTAAAAAATAAGGTTGATGACAATTCAATAAGAGCAGTAGCATTTTTATTACCATAAATTGATTTTTGAGTAAAGATATCCAAATTATTTTTATTTATAACATCTAACAATAAAACAAGTAAATAATTCATTATAATATAGATAATAATATTTAGTGTTTTTATTTGTTTTGATGATTTATAACTAAAGATACTAATCCATAATATTATATTAGTTGTAATTAAAGCAGCAAAATAAATAGCAAGATTGGGAAAATATAAGACTATGAAGAAGTTATTCATCATATATTGGAACATATTGCTTAGGGATGAATGATAAGAAATAAGTAAAGTTATAATGATGAATACAGAAATACTGATATAAACAATTTTATTTCTCTTTTCATTTCTTTTATTTGTAGTTATCAAAGTAATTCCTACAGATATTAGTATTATCAAAATTATTAAATAAAATATTGAACTTTTTGATAAATTAAAAAATATTTGTAATTTATCTGCAAATGATAATTTACTCATTTTCCATCCCCCCTAATAAATTTTTATTCTTCTTTGTTTATAAGCTCTGCAATATATATTGTCTGAGTTGTTGAATCGTTATTTGTACAAGTTATTAATGTTAATGTTGTTTTTTCATAATTTCTATAAATAGCAAGTTTACCAGTCTTTGGTTGTGTATATATATTTACTATTTTATATGTATAAATTGTTCCTTTATATGTTACTTTGGCAGTATCACCTTCTGTTAATTTTCTTAAATCATTAAAGAAAGCTTTCCAACCAGTTCCGGAGTGACCAGCTATTATAAAATTCCCTTTATCTTTATCTGGATAATCAGATCCTTCTACAATCATAATATTTTTTTCAACAGTATTATCAGCTGAGTTCATATCAACAAAACCTTTAGTTAGATTAATTTTAGGTATGTTTAGATAACCAATATATGAATTGTCTGTTTGCTGTGATGTTTGTTCAGTCTGAGTTTGAATCTTATTTTTTTCAGATCCGTCATTTTTTGTTGTTGTTTTTATACCGACTGTTTTACCATCATAGAAAGCATTCGACATGTAGTCATAAGCTACAATTTTTTGCTTCTGAATATAGTTATATGATAGAAGAAAGCCTCCTATTAAAGTAATTAAAGCTCCTAAAAAGGCTGTCTGAAAAAAAGAATCATTTTTTTTATTTTTATAATTTATATCTTTTTTCATTGTATCACCACCCTTTTATTTAAATCATCATAATGATTTGATTTTAACTCTTTTTGCTTTAGTTAATTTAAAAGTAATATTTCATCTTTTTACCAACCCCTCATTGATTGGCTATATTATAACACTTTTTCCTTTATTTTGCAAGATAAAATATAATTTTAACAACTTATGTTGTTTAATATGAAAATATTAATTAAATATATGTCTTAATAATAATTATTATATTAATTTAATATCTTTTGAGCTACTATTTTATCATTTATATCATAGATAGTAAATTTATTATTATCATAAATTATATATGTTGGATTATTATCTTTTGGTAAGGAAATTGATCCAGGATTTATGAATAACATATTATCTTTTTCTTTAATAAATGGTATATGAAAATGACCATATATTAAAATACTATTTTCTACATTCCAATTGTTTTCATTGTATAGGTGTCCATGAGTTAAATATATATCATGTTCATCAATACTAATCATACTTAATTCATTGATAATAGGAAAATCACTTACCATAATATCTACTTCTGAATCACAATTGCCTCTTATACATATTAATTTATCTTTAAAAGATTCTAAAAATTCTTTTACATATTGAATATCATAACCATCTTTCATTTTATTTCTAGGTCCGATATAATATAAGTCTCCTAATACTACTAATTTATTACAGTTAAATTCTAAAAATTTTTTCTTAATTTTTTCTAAATTCGTTTTGATGCCATGTATATCAGATATAAACATTATTTTCATTTTTTCATCATTCCTTTCAAGTTTATTTTTTTAATTATAGCACAATATAAAAAATCTCATACAATATTTTGGAGGGATTTATGAAGAATAAAATCATTGGTTATTTTATATTTATTGTTATTCTTTTTTTAGCAATTTGTTCAGTTTTATTTAATTTTAATAAGAAAAAAAAGAACAACAACAAAGTTGTTTTAGCTGAGGTTGCTCATACTATTTTTTATGCTCCTTTGTATGTAGCAATTGAAAATGGCTATTTTGATGATTATGGAATTGATGTAAATTTAATTCTAACTAACGGAGCAGATAAAGTAACAGCTGCTTTACTTTCAGGAGATGCTAATATTGGTCTTTGTGGTAGTGAAGCAACTATATATGTATATAATTCTCACGAAAAGGATTATTTAAAAACTTTTTCTCAATTAACACAAAAAGATGGAACTTTCATTCTTTCAAGAAAAAAAATTAAAGATTTTAAATTAAAAGATCTTGTTGGAAAAACAATTATTGGTGGTAGAGCAGCTGGTATGCCAGAAATGACTCTTGAATATGCATTAAAACAGAATAATATTAATCCTAAAAAAGATGTTAATATAGATACTTCAATTGCTTTTGCTGCTATGAGTGGAGCATTTATTGGTGGAAAAGGAGACTTTGTTACTTTATTTGAACCTACTGCTTCACAGGTTGAAAAACAGGGATATGGTTATATTGTAGAAAGTGTTGGTAAATTAGGAGGAATTGTTCCATATACATCATTTTCAGCTAGAAATAGTTATATAAAAGAAAATAAAGAAATTATTAAAAATTTTGATTTGGCTATTAAAAAAGGACTTGAATACGTAAATACTCACAAAAATGAGGATATTGCTGAAGTAATACAAAAGCAATTTTCGGATACGAGTATTAGTGATTTAACTCATTCAATTAGTAAGTATAAAAGAATTGAGGCTTGGCCTAAAAATACTACTTTTTCAAAAAAGTCTTTCAATCATTTACAAGATATTATGATTGATTATGGAGAGCAAAAAAGTAAAGTAAATTATAATAAATTAATTTATAAAATTAAGTGATGAAGATTATATAACTATATATTTTTAAACTAATAAGTTTTCTTAAAAAATATATAGTTTTTTATAATAGACATTTTACTGATGAATACATAAAATAATATGATTCGGAGGTTGGTTATGGAAATACTTAAGGTCAGTAACCTAAGGAAAGTTTATCATACGAAAAATAGTGAAATATTAGCATTAAAAGATATTAATTTTTCGATAAATAAAGGAGAAATTGTTTCAATTGTTGGACCAAGTGGTTGTGGAAAATCAACTATTTTATCAATACTTTCGGGAATAGTAGATAAGTCTTTTGGAAGTGTCATAGTGAAGGATAATTCTAATTTATCTTATATGTTACAAGATGATGCTTTACTGCCATTTCGAACTATTTTAGATAATTGTTTGATTGGTTTAGAAATCAAAAGTATGCTTACAGAAGAAAGAAAAAATTATGTATTGAAGTTACTAAAAGATTATGGTTTAGAAGATTTTATTGATAAATATCCTTCTAGTTTGTCTGGTGGTATGAGGCAAAGAGTTGCTTTAATTAGAACATTAGCAGTAAAACCAGATATTTTGCTCTTGGATGAAGCAACTTCGGCTCTTGACTATCAATCAAAACTTTTAATTGAAGATGATATTTACAAGATTATAAAGAAAGAAAAAATCACTACTATTATGGTTACTCATGATATAAGTCAAGCAATTTGCATGTCAGATAAAATAATTGTACTTTCAAAAAGACCTGCGATTGTAAAAAAGACTTATAATGTTACTTTAACAGGTAAATCAACACCTTTGAAAAATAGAAAGTGTCTAGAATTTAATAAATATTTTGATATGATATGGGGTGATTTGGATGAATAATTATAGTAATGAGCATAAATTATATTTGAAAATTTTAAAGAAGAAAAAATTAACAGTTTTTTTATTAAGAATTAGCATTATTGCTTTATTTATAGCATTATGGGAAATTTTTTCTAGAATTGGTTTAATTAATAGTTTTTTATTTTCAAGTCCTAGTAGAGTATTAAAAACAATTTGTGAATTAATTAAAAATAAAACTTTTTTTAAGCATATAGGAATAACTATTTTTGAAGTAATTGTTAGTTTTAGCTTATCTAATATTCTTGGATTTATTATTTCAATAATTTTACTTTGGAATAATACTATTTATAAAATATTTGATCCATATATTACTATTTTAAATTCTTTACCAAAGGTAGCTCTTGGTCCTTTAATTATTATTTGGGTTGGAGCAAGTATGAATTCTATAATATTTATGGCTTTACTTATAAGTGTTTTTGTGACTATTATTAATATTTATAATGGATTTGTTTCGGTAAATAAAAATTATATAATTATGTTAAAAAGTTTTGGAGCAACTCAAATTGAAATTTTTTTTAAAGTTATCTTACCAAGTAGTTTTTATAATATTATTTCATCAGAAAAAGTTAATATTTCTATGAATTTAATTGGAGTTGTTATGGGTGAATTACTTGTTTCTAAAAGTGGCATTGGGTATTTAATAATGTATGGGTCACAAATATTTAATATAGATTTAGTTGTTACTGGAGTTGTTATTCTAGGTATTATTTCATATTTACTGTATATGATAATTGAAAAAATAGAAGTAAAAAACAAAGAAAAATTTTCTTAACTTTTAATCCTATATTTAGCTTTTTAGATATTTTTGATACTGGTTTTAATTTATTTAGTAAAAATGTATTTAAATATTAAAAGTAGACATAATATTTTGTCTACTTTTACTTTTTATCACACGTTATAAAAGATTATTACAATTTTTATTTTTTACCTCCTTTCTCTTAAATAATAAAACTAATTTTTTATTTTACTAAGCAATTAGTAGTTGCTATTGAATTTTTTTTTAATTATTTTATTATTAAGTTTTTTATTGTTGATATATAAGGATATTTAAAAAGGTTTTATTTAATGTTCAAATATTCTATTTTCCCTAGTTTAAATATTTTAAATTTTCTTAATGAAATAATTATGTTGGGTGATAAATAATGATAATAAAAAATTTAAGAGCAAGTCGTGAAGATTTAGATTTAAAGCAAAAAGATATTGCTGATTTTTTTGACTTACATTATTCAACTATTTCAGGTTGGGAAACCGGTAAAGATACAATCCCAATTAAAAGACTAATTAAATATGCAAATGAATATTCTTTAAGTTTAGACTATTTATTTGGAATTATTTCAAGAAATGAGAAGTATGATCCAACAGAATTTGACATAGAAGAACTAGCTAAAAATTTAACAGAACTAAGATTAAAAAATAAGGTCACACAAGAATTTGTTGCTAAAAAACTAAATACATCTCAGTCTGCATATTCACATTATGAAAAGGCTATAAATGTAATTCCAACTACTTTTCTATATGGATTAACTAAGATTTATAAACCTTTTTCTATTGATGAATTATTTGGTAGAAAAAAGTCTAAGAAATCTGACTAAGTTTTATTAATTTTATGTAATTATTTTAGTTTTTGTAGATAGATTAATTATTTCAAAATAATTAATTTTCATAAAATAATATGAATATATTTTGGGGGTGGTGTCTATGAAACTTAAGTGTCTATTTTTATATTTAGTTATTTTGGCACTGCTTGTTATCATATTAGGAATGGTTTTTTAGATATTCATATATTCAAAAAAGAACTAGTTATATAACTGGTTCTTTATTTTTAAATTAATTTTTATACTTTTTATGTGCATTATTTTTTTGATTATATTTTAATGGTTTTTCTTGCCAATATTTTTTTATTTTTATTTATATTGATCTTAAAAAACATTTTAAATTTATCTAATATCTTGGCCTTACATTTCTTTTAGCAATTTTTTACTTTAATATGCCTGATTATAAATATTGATTAAATCATCGACAGTTACTTTTCTTGGATTTCCAGGAGTGCAAGGATCATTTATGGCTTGATTTGCTAGTTGTGGAATCATTTCTTTATTGATACCTATATCTCTTAATCTCTGAGGAATATTTAAAGTCTTTGATAATTGTTGAATTGCTTCAACAATTTGTTCAACTACATCATGGTCATTTAGTGCTTCTACATTTATTCCAAAAGCTTTAGCCATATTTCTAAATAAATCTGGACATGATTGTCCATTAAATCTCATAACGTGTGGCAAAAGGATTGCATTTGCTAAACCATGTGGTGTATCAAAATATGCTCCAAGTGAATGAGCCATTGAATGTACTATTCCTAGACCAACGTTTGAAAATCCCATACCGGCAATATATTGGGCATATGCCATTTTTTCAACTGCTATTTCATCTTTTTCATTGGCTGCTTTGGCAAGATTTTTATATATTAGTGACATTGCATTTATATGAAACATATCAGGAATTAACCAGGCTTCCTTAGTAATGTAGCCTTCCATGGCATGAGTTAGAGCATCCATTCCAGTAGTTGCTGCCAATGATTGAGGCATTTCTTGCATTAAATCTGGATCAATAATTGAACAAATAGGAATATCATGAACATCTACACAGACCATTTTTTTCATTCTTAATTCATCTGTTATTACATAATTAATCGTTACTTCTGCTGCTGTTCCTGAAGTTGTTGGTAAAGCAAATAATGGTAATCCTTTATTTCTCGTCTTTACTTCTCCTTCTAGACTAACTATATCACTATGTTCTGAGTTTGTCATTGCAATAGAAATAGCTTTTGCAGTGTCTATAACACTTCCTCCACCTACTGCAACTATTGCATCTACATTATTTATTTCAGCAATTGTTAAACCATCTTGAACATTTTTTATTGTAGGATTTGGTTTAACATGATTATATATAAAACTTGCTATACCTGCCTTGTCAATTATGTTAATTATTTTTTTTATTAAAAAATTTTTTATTAAATTATAATCGGTTACAACTAATACCTTATGATAATTTCGATTTTTTAATTCTTCTCCTAATTTATCGCATGAACCTCTACCAAAATAAGATGTTTCATTCAAAGTTATCCTATTTATCATTCTCTAGCCTCCCTATTTATAAAATTATTATATCATAAAATTTTATTTTACAAGATATTTTACTTGATTTTAGTAATTAAAAAAATATACTATTTTAAGGCATCTTGGGATTTTGAATTTAAATTTAAGTCGGCTATTCTTCCTTTTTTATATGCGTAAAATCCTGCTGCTGCAATCATCGCTCCATTGTCAGTACAAAATTTCATTGGTGGAATTGATAATTTTACATTAAGTTCTGTTGTTAATTTTTCCATAGCTTCTCGGAGTCCGCTATTTGCTGCTACTCCACCAGCGACTATAACATTTTTGATTTTTTTATCTATTATTGCTTTTCTTGTTTTTAAAATAATTGATTCAACGGCAACTTTTTGAAATGAGGTGGCTAAATCAGCTTTCCTAATTTCATTCCCTCTTTGCTGTTGATTGTGTACTAAATTAATAACGGCACTTTTTAATCCACTAAATGAAAAATTATAACTATCATCATTAAGTGGAATAGGTAAGTTATATGATGGTTCACCTGTTTTTGCTAATTTATCAATTTTTGGTCCACCGGGATATTCTAATCCAATAATACGTGCAACTTTATCATAGCATTCACCTATTGCGTCATCTAGGGTGCCACCTAATTTTTCAAATTCATAGTGTTCTTTCATTTCAACTAATTCTGTATGTCCTCCACTTACAACAACTGCTAATAATGGAAATTGTAATTCATCAACTAAACTATTTGCATAAATATGTCCAGCTATATGGTGTACTGGTATAAGAGGTTTATTATAGATAAATGATAATGTTTTTGCAGCTTCTAATCCTATTAATAGAGAGCCTATTAATCCTGGACCATATGTGACTGCTATAGCATCAATATCTTCCATTGTCATATTTGCTTTTTGTAAGCATTCTTCTAAAACTATTGTAATATTTTTTACATGCTGACGACTTGCTATCTCAGGTACTACTCCACCATAATCTTTATGGATATCTATTTGAGAAGAAATAATTGTTGAAATTTCTTTGCATCCATTTTTTACTATTGACACACTAGTTTCGTCACAACTACTTTCTATTCCTAAAATATACATATCTTTCATATTATCACGTATAA
>CACYRE010000026.1 GCA_902776735.1 uncultured Erysipelotrichaceae bacterium
AGTGATAATAGTATGATAATGTATATTTTAAATTAGTGATTGATAAAAATATATAAAAAGTTTACAACTTATATAAAGTATGATAAAATTAATTAAAATATAAGATAATTATTTATTACTTTGATTATATTTGAGATTTAGGAAGTCAAGCGAGGAGGTGAGAGTATGAAAAAAGATAGAAGTAATTATAATGTTCAAGTTAATTGTGATGCAAATACAATAAATAATTTAATGCAAAGTTTTATTGCAAGTAATGGTTTTAAAATGATAGAAAAGAAAGGCGAACAATATTATAGAGCTGGAGATGCGATGCTAGGATATAAAGGTTTAAAATATAATATTGATGGTCAAAATCTTGCTATTGAGGCTTGGCTTGATGGTGCTTTTGGGGATTTTCCTATAGACGTAAATAATTTGAATACATTAGCAATGAGTTATAGGAATTCTTTAAATATTTTATTCCAAGAAATAAATAAATTAAACAATGGAGGTGATAGTTTGAATAATGAATTTAATAATGTAAATTCAAATAATCAAAACACAAATATTAATAATGAACAACCTATGCAGCAATCACAAAATAATATAAATCAATTTGCTCAAACTTTCCAAGATGAAACTACAAAAAAGCAAGAAAAACAATGTGAAATAGGTTTTTGGTTATCTATTTTAGGATTTGCGTGTGCATTATTCGGAGTGTCTTATGGTATAATTATCTATATAATGAATTTCTATTTTGCTTCTCAAGGATTAAAAACTAAAAAAAGAGGAAAAGCCATAGCTACTATAGTTCTATCAATTATTTCAATTTTAATTATTATAATAGAACTAATATTGAAGTCAGTAATACAATCAATATATTAATTAAAATAAAATGCCTTATAGCAAATGGCATTTTTTTTTGTATAATCAAAAACCACTATTTGGTGTAAAAGGAAGAATACAATCTAGAATTATTGAAAAAGAAGATAAATCTCAAAATATAATGGAAATCATATGTGAAAAGATTACTTTTTTATCAAGCCATCACAAAGAAGAAGCAACTGATTAAGTCAGTTGTTTTTGAGTGGCAAATTTGTTATAATTATCCTAGATAAGGTGATTTGATGATAGAAGTAAGATTATATCAGAATAATGATTTAGAAAGTGTAAATAATATTCTTAGAGAATCATTTAATATTACAAAGAATAATTTTAATTATAATAATATAACTGAGATAGTTGCTTGCCTTGATAATAAAGTTTGTGGATATTTAATACTTACTAAAGTATTAAATCCTATTAAAAATAGGTATTATTATTTGGTAGATTATGTCTGCGTTTCTAGTAATTATAGAAGATTAGGAATAGGTAAGAAATTAATGGAGTATGCTACTTTATTAGCAAATAAAGATAATGCCATGTATTTACAACTTACTTGTAGTACTTTTAGAAAAGATGCACATAAATTATATAAAAAGTGTGGATATGTTAAAAGAGATTCAGATATATTTAGGAGGACACTTGAATGATATTAGATATTATTAATAAAAAGAGACTTGGAGAAGAACTAAGTTATAATGAACTTGATTATTTTTTTAATGGCTATTTAAACGGAGATGTTCCTGATTATCAAATGTCTAGTTTACTTATGGCTATTTGTATTAATGGAATGAGTGATGAGGAGACTTTTTCTTTAACTAAAATATTTATTGATAGTGGTGATGTACTAGATTTTAGTGATATTCCAGGTATTAAAGTAGATAAACATTCAACTGGTGGAATTGGTGATAAAACAACTTTGGTGATTGCTCCAATAGTTGCAGCATGTGGAGTTCCTGTTATAAAGATGAGTGGAAGGGGTTTAGGTTATACTGGAGGTACAATAGATAAATTAGAAAGTATTAAAGGATATCGTGTAGATTTAAGTGATAAAGAGATAATAAAACAAGTTCATGATATTGGAATTGTAGTGACTGGACAGACTGCTGATTTAGTACCAATGGATAAAATTATTTATGCTTTAAGAGATGTAAGTGGAACTGTTTCTTCTATACCTTTAATTGCATCAAGTATAATGAGTAAAAAAATAGCTGGAGGAGCAGATAAAATATTAATTGATATTAAAGTAGGTAATGGTGCATTACTAGATAATAAAGAGGATGCTGAAAAATTAAAAGAATTAATGATAAAAATTGGTGAAGTTTATGGACGAGAAGTTAGATGTATCATAAGTGACATGAATACTCCACTCGGATATGCTGTTGGTAATAGTTTAGAAGTGCAAGAAGCAATGGATATCTTACAAAATAAAGAAAAAAATAATAATTTAGTAAATTTATGCTATGAATTAGCAACTAATATGGTAAGTATGGGTTTAGAAATAAATATTTCTGCAGCTAGAGAAAAAGTAGAAGAAGTAATAAATAATGGAGAAGCATATAATAAATTCTTAGAACTTGTAAAAAATCAAAGTGGAGATATTAATAAAATTAAAGTAAGTAATAATAAAAAATATCTTAAAGCGGATAAAAGTGGAGTTCTAAAAGGAATTAATGCTTTAGAAGTCGGAAAACTCTCTTTAGAATTAGGGTCAGGTAAACTTTCTATTACTGATAAAATTGATTATAGTGTTGGTGTTAGATTAAATAAGTTAGTTGGAGATACTATAAAAAAAGGAGATATTTTAGCTACAGTTTATTATAATAAAAAAAATATTGATGCTGATATAAATAAGATATTTAAAATTGTATAAAAAAATATTTGCTTTTTATTAAATTATGGTATAATGTTTGTATAAGGTAGGGTGAAAATATGGAGAAAATTTATTTAGAAGAAAATAAAAATAAAAATAAAAAACAAAATAATGAATTGAATTTTTCAGTAGTTTTGTCATTTGTAGTAGCTGCATTTGCTATTGTATCACTTGTTGCTTTTGGCTTTGATCAAGTGAGTTATGCTGCTCCTACTACTGGTAATAGTACTACTCCGGATACTTTTAAAATTTATATTGATGAGCCTTCTGCAGGAGGAACTTCAAATATTCATGGTGATTCTGAAACTGCATATAATGTTCCTATATATTATCGTGATGGAGATATCAAAAATTTAGTATTTTGTATTGAAAAACAACATCCAGTAGAAGAGGCAACATATACTAAAGAAAAAGATACTATTGATGATTATGGCTTATTATACATATTAAATAGTGATTATGCCAAGGGTGCTGTTACTTCAGCTGGAAAGATTAAAATTGAAAATGTATATATTACTCAGACAGCTATTTGGAAATATTTACATGAAACAAGGACAAGTGAGAGTGGATACGATACTACTCATAAATTATCAGATGCAGAACTTAATGTTATAAATAATGCTGATAATATTAAAGCTTTAAATTCCAATTCTAATAATGCTGAAAGCCAGACTGTTCCAGTTTCTGGATTAGGTACAAAAATTAATAACTTAGTAAGTGAGGCTAAAAAGGCAACAAAGGCTAGAAATATTTCAGTTAGTTTTGCTAATTCTGATTTATCAAAATTGCAAGATGGAAATTATCAAACTTCTGTTGTTAATGTAACTTCTACAACTGAAGATTCTCTTACTGGTTTTGATGTTTCTATTTCAGGAATTGATGGAATTACAGTTGTTGATGAAAATGGTAATGAAATAAAAACATTAACTAATTTAACAAAAGGAACTAAATTTTATGTTAGAATTCCTAAAAATCAGGTAACAGAAAAAGCTAAAACTTTAACTATTAATGTTGTTGGTCATTTTAACTATTTGAAAGGTACGACTTATACTACACCTAATCAGAATGGTCAAGTAATGCAGAAAGTTGTTACAGTAACTGGTTCTGTTATAGATGTTCCATCATCAACTTCAGTTCAAGTTGTTGGAGCTCCTGATACAGGAATGAGTACTGCACAAACTATATTCTTTATAGGTTTAATCGTATTATTATGTGGTGTTGGTATTGTTTATGCGAATGCTAAACCAGTTCAAGATAAATAATAAAATAAAAAAGAGCCATATATTACTTTTTGGCTCTTTTCTAGTATTTATAGGTGTGATTGCTATATCATGGAATTATTTTTTAAAAATGCGAGAAGAAGTATATTCAGATATGAAAATATCAATGATGGATGTAGATACTAATACAGGAAAAGAAAGTAAAGTTGCTTCTGAAGTACCAGTTGCTAATAATGTTCCTGTAGAACAAAAGCCAGAAGAGAATATTAAACATTATGAAGTAGATTATAGTAAATATCTTGGTGTGTTAGAAATTCCAAAAATTGGGTTAAAAAGAGGGTTTTATAATACTGATTCAAGATATAATAATATTCAATATAATGTAACACTAGTAAGTGGATCTGATTTACCTGATGTTGTAAATGGGAATTTAATTTTAATGGCACATTCTGGAGATGCTTATATTTCTTTTTTTGCATATCTATATAAATTAAATATTGGTGATTATGCATATGTTACATATAATGGAGTTAAATATCAGTATCAAATTGTAAATATATATAATGTTCCAAAGACAGGATTAGTAAAAATAGAAAGAAATCATAGTAGAACTACTCTTACTATGATTACATGTACAAAAAATAATAATTATTCTCAAACAATATATATAGCAGAATTAATTAACTAAAAATAAAGAGGGTGTAATAATGAATTTGTCACTTATAGATAAATTTGTAACTATTTTTAAATATATCTTTTCATCTTATTTATCTATTGAAATGTTAATTATTACTTTACTTCTTTTTTTTATATTAGTTTATAATATAAAAAATGATAATCATTATATACAAATGTTAGCAATTGCTATTTATATAGGTTTTATAATAGGTATTGTTATATGTTATAGTTCTTATGTTCAAACTAGTTTTAATTCTTTTGTTAAATGGATACTAAATTATATTTATTTTCCTTCTACAGTAGTATATTTATTTATGATTATATTTATTACTGTTATGATTATTTATACTTTATTTACAAAAAAGATTAGTAATTTTAAGAAGATATTTAATTATTCTTTCTTTAGTATAATATATTTTTTATTTATGTCATTTATGGTACTTGCTACGTATGATGGAGTAGATTTACTAGATAAATCTAATTTATATAAGAATAATATAATATTATCTTTAATACAGATTAGTAATTTATTGCTAGTTATATGGCTAATATTTACTGGATTTTATTATTTATATATGTATTTTAAAAAGAGATTTGATTAAATCTCTTAGTGGGTTGCAATATATTCTTCTAAGGATATGTTGTTTTCTTTTATAATTTTAGCTATATTTTTTCCTACATAACGATAATGCCATGACTCAAATTCATATCCTGTTTCTTTTTCTTTTCCTTTAGGAAATCTTAGTATAAAACCATATTTATAGGCGTTATCTTGCATCCAAATATATTCTTCTGTTTTTTCAAAATTTGTGTATGTTTCATCTTGATTATATACATCTACTGCAAGACCTGTCTGATGTTCAGAATTCCCTGGTCTTCCAGAATAGGTGTCAGCCGCAGTTTTTCCATCACTTTTAGCATAATTATTATATAGATTTACTTGATATTCATAGCTTCTATATGTAGACATAGCAATTATTTTTAAATTTTCTTTATTTGCTTCTTTACTCATATTTTCAAAAGCATATTTGGCAGTATTAACTAAAGACATATTACTTAATGCATACTTAGTATCTATTTGTTCTAAGTTATTAGGTACGTAATTTTCTTTTAAATAATTATGTTTATTTACTAATATATTTATTTTATTTAAATTTTTTGCTTCTTTCATATCAGTATATGGGTCTTTATCTAAATCCATATTTACATCTTTTACTATTTGAGTGTTTGAAAGAGAATTATTTTTTTCTTTATAAGTTATGTATCTATCTAGATTGGACATTTTAAAATAACTTATTTTTTTATTAATATTACCTAATTTTTTAAGTTTCTTATCTTTTTCAGATAAATCTTTATTATTTGTAAATGTTTTCTCATCTGATTTTGTTTTTTCATTAGAGAAATTTCTTATTATTAAACTTGTTAATCCAGTAAAACAAAAACATATTAATATTAAAAATATTATAAATATAGTAAAATTTTTTTTCTTAATCTTTAATTTCTTTTTCTTGGTCATATATTATCACCTAATTATATGATAGCAAATTCTTTATAAATTATGAATAAATTTTATTAAAAAGTTGATATATTATATTAGGTATAGATATGATAGATGCTGATTGAGAATAATGATTTATAAAATAATTATAAAAAATATATTATTTTGGAGTATATTACTTGTTTTATTATGACTCTTTTTATAACTATTGGTTATTCTGTAATGAATGTAATGTTAATTTTGATTTGGCCGTTGCTTTAAGAGTAGCTGATTAAAAGTTTATTTGCTAATAATACAATATCTAATTATGCAAATTTTTGTAAAAATACTTTAGTTTTAGGTACGAGTATACCGGCAAATAGTACAGTAACTTATGGCTTTAAAATTAAAAATTTTATATAACTGACAAATTTCTCATAGTATTTTGTTTAACAGTAAATTTTGGACTATGACGCCATTTATTCTTTCTTTGTCTAGTTATATTTATCTTTATTCTGGTGCTATAACTTTACAATATGCTAGACCTATTATAAATTTAAAGAGTTCTTTAGTAGTTAATAGTAGTTCAGGAACAGAAACAGATTCATATGTGGTTGGATAAAATAAAATGATATGAAATGTTGAAAAAATTAGGAAAGATCAAAAAATAACAAATTATTATATTTTTATATATTTTGAATATAATCTTTTTTTAAACATATTAAATAGTAGGAGGGTGTATGAAGAAATTTTTATTTTTAGTAGTATTACTTTTGTCTCCTTTAGGCGTATTTGCTGAGGAGTTAATACCTAATGCTAAGAGTGGAATATTAATTGAAGCAAATACTGGTAAGATAATATATGAAAAGAATAAAGATGAAAGACTTAGTGTTGCTTCTATAACTAAGATGGTTGCTCAAACTATTATTTTAGAAGAGATAGAAAAAGGAAATATTAATTGGAATGATGTGGTAACAGTTAGTCGTAATGCATCAGGTATGGGAGGTTCTCAAATATATTTAGAAGAGGGAGAAAAAATAACAGTTGAAGATTTGATGAAGGGTATAAGTGTTGCTAGTGGAAATGACGCAACTGTTGCGATGGCTGAATATATTAGTGGTAGTGAAGAGAAATTTGTAAAAAGAATGAATAAGGTTGTTAAAGATTTAAAACTTAAAAATACTCATTTTTCTAATTGTACAGGACTAGATCAAAAAGATCATTATTCCTCAAGTTATGATATGGCAATAGTTGCTAGAAATTTAGTTGTTAATCATAGTGAAATAATTAAATTTTCTTCAATTCGAGAAGATTATTTAAGAGAGAATACAGATAAAAAATTTTGGCTTGTTAATACTAATAAATTAATTAGTTTTTATGATGGTGCAGATGGTTTAAAAACAGGACATACAGATGATGCTTTATATTGTTTAGCAGCAACAGCTAAAAGAAATAATTTGCGATTAATTGCTATTGCTTTAGGGGAAGTAGATAGTAAGACAAGAAACAAAGAAGTTATGGAATTACTTGATTATGGCTTTAATAATTTAAAAATGAATATTTTGAAAAGAAAAGGCAGTATAGTTTCCAAAGTAAAACTCGATAAAGCAAATACTAAGTATTTAAATTTAATAATTAAAGAAAATTTAGGTGTAATAGAAGGAGTTGGAGAAAAGAAAAATTATAAGTATAAAGTAATCCTTAATAAGATTAAATATCCTATTTATAAAGGAGAAACAGTTGGAAAAATAAATATTTTATACAAAAATAATATCGTAAGTACATCTGATTTAGTTTGTAATTCTAATATTAAAAAGATAAATTATTTTAAATTAGTTTTAAATAATTTAATTGGTTTAGTTTTTGGAATTAATTTTTAAAAATCCTCATAGAGGGTTTTTATTTTATATTGTTTTTGATATAATAATTTTTGTAATAGAAGGGTTGATTTTATGGCTAAAAGAAAAAAACCTTACAATTATAATACTTCTCGGAGAAATAATAATAGAAATAAGGAAAAGGTTAATTTAGAAAATACAGTTAGAATTAGAATAGATGATGTTAGATTAAATGACGAAGATAGTCTCGATACTAGTTTTTTAGAAGGACGTATTAAAAAGAATAAGAAGATTAAGAAACAAATAAATATTGATACTAAAAAATTAAAATTCTTTTTATGGGGAACTTTGTTTTCTTTTATATTCATTATGCTTATTATAAGTATTGTGAATGGATTTTTCATTAAAACTAAAAGTAATAAGACAGATAAGATGCTTGAAAAGGTTAATATAAAGATAGATAATAATTATTTATTTGTAGGTGATTATTCTATTAATAGAATTAATTTTGATAATTATGATTATCATTATGTTAAAAGTAGTGATGATGATATGACAACTATTGATTTAGTTAATAATTTACATGATAGAATATATAAATATAATCCTTCTCATATATTTATTTGTATTGGTATTAATGATTTGAATGATGATAAATCTATTGAAGAAATTATTGGTAATATTAGTAAAATTATTTCTGGTATTAAAAATAATAGAGGGATTGCTAAAATATATATTATGTCTTTATATCCAATTAATAAAGATGCAGATAATTATGATGATAATATATTGAATGATAATATTAATAATAAGAAAATAATCGAGTTAAATAATAAAATAAAAGATCTTTGTAAAAGTAAGAATGTTAATTATATAGATATATTTAGTTCATTGGAAGATAAAAATAATTTAAATAAAGATTATACAGATAATGGTATTTATTTAAATGAAAAGGGTAATAATATAGTAATGAATAGAGTTAAAAAAATTTTAGGTAATTAAGATGATGAAGTGGATTAAAAAGAATAAAAGAAGTTTTGTTATAATTGTTATTTTAATATTTCTTATAATTTTTCTTTGCTTAGTAGGATATAATTTGTATTTGGTTAAAAAGTTTGATAATCAAGTATATAATAATACTTATGTTGATAGATTTGATTTAACTAATTATGATTTTAGTCATGCTGAGAAGAAGATTAATATTTGTAGTGAGTATTTACTAAGTAAAAAGGTTACTTTTAAGATTAATGGTAATTCTTATACTTATACTTTGAAGGATTTGGGCTTTAGTGTCGATAGTAAAAAGACTATTGAACAGATTGAGAAGTATCAAGATAAATTGAGTTTTTCAGATAGATTGTTAATTATTAATAAGGGGATAAAGAAAAAATTTAATGTTTATTATTCGGTTGATGAAGATAAGTTGAGTGAGTTTTTTGCTGGAGTTAAAGTTTCTGTTGATAAAACTGCAATGGATGGACATTTTGATACAAGTGATGGGGTTAAATATGTTGAAGGTACAGATGGCTTTTCATTTAGTATTCCTATGAGTATAGAAATTGTGAAAGATTATTTCTTGGATCCAGTTGGTGGAAATATTTCAATAGACTTAGTTGGGGATAAAGTACCTGCTAATAATAATGATAGTTATGCAAGTATTGATACAATGACTTCTTCATTTGTAACTAAGTTTGATACATGGGTTACGGCTAGAGCAACCAATTTACGTGTAGCACTTAGTTATATTAATGGGGCGATTATTGAACCGGGTGAGGTGTTCTCATATTATAAGTATGCTGGACCATATAATAAAGCAGGTTATGTGTTTTATTATGAGTTTGTTGGTAATGGAGTTTGTCAGATTGCAACTACGACATATAATGCTGCTTTACTTGGAGGATTAGAAATAGTTAAAAGATATCCTCATGCTAAAAAAAGTGTTTATGTTGCTGGTGGACTTGATGCGACAGTTGCTAGTTATTCAAGTGGTTGGAACGTTGATATGCAATGGAAGAATACTTATAAATATCCAATTTACATCAAGGCTTATGCTGTTGGAGGAGAGGCTCATGTTGAATTTTGGTCAAATAGTAATGCTAAAGAAGGAAAGACATATACAACCGAGTCTGTTTGGTTAGGGGGAAGAGGCTATAAAACTTATCTTCATACTTTTAAAGATGGAGTAGAGATTGACAAAAGTTTGATTGCGACTACTTGGTATTCTGAAGATTAGAAATTGTTCTAATCTTTAATTTTTTTCATATCATTAATTAGAAAGAGAGGAAAATATGGAAATGTTAAAAGTAAGTAGTAAATCTAATCCAAATAGTGTTGCTGGAGCAATAGCTAATATATTTAGAGAAAAAGGAGTTGTTGAAATACA
>CACYRE010000027.1 GCA_902776735.1 uncultured Erysipelotrichaceae bacterium
TCAAGGACTGTATTTTATATATAAAATAAATTTTGTTCAAGTTTTCATAACTATGTGTGCCTTGAACGAAGTGAAAGGAATGTGAGTTTATATGAAATTTTCAACAATTATGATGATGTTAGGTGGAGTAGGTATTGGAGGATATTATTATTTTAAAAAACATCCTGAGATGATAAATAGTATGAAGTGTATGATAAAAGATACTAGTAGAAAAGTATATAATATGTTGGATGAAGAAGGCTAGAAATAGTCTTTTTTATTTTATTTTTTACTAAAAAATATGTTCGATTTACTTTGCTTAATTTGATAATTTATGTATAATAGTTATTGGAGATGATTTGATGCTTGATTATATAAAAGGAACAGTTACTTATTTAAAAAATAACTCTATTGTTGTAGAAGCAGGAGGAGTTGGTTATTTAATAAATGTCTCTAATCCATATTCATATGAGGTAGGAAAAGAATATAAAGTTTATGTTTATCAACAAATAAAAGAAGATGAACATCTACTATTTGGATTTAAAACAATTCAGGAAAAAGAACTATTCTTAAAATTAATTAGTGTTAAAGGACTTGGTCCTAAAATGACACTACCAATGTTTGCAACCGGCTCAATTGATGGAATTATGGATGCTATTGAAAGAGAAAATATTTTATATCTTAAAAAATTTCCAAAAATTGGTGAAAAACTAGCCAAACAAATAGTACTAGATTTAAAAGGAAAATTAGAATTTATTGGTGTCGGTATAAGTGATAATCAAGTAGAAACAGAAAATGAATTAAAAGAAGTTTTGCTTGGACTTGGTTACAAGGAAAAAGAAATTACTCCAGTACTTGCTAGAGTCGATACATCACTTCCAATAGAAGGACAAGTAAAAGATGCATTAAAATTATTATTAAAGTAGGTGATATTTTGGGAGAAGTTATAAAATTAAAAGATTATAAAATAAATTTGTGCTTAAAAAATATAGAAAATTTATTTTTGCAGGCTAAGTTTAATAAAATAAATATAAATTTAGCTAAAGATGAAGTTAAATATATTTTAGAAAATATCTATGATTTATATCTAGATAATAATTATTTATATGCTTTTAATAAAGAAATGAATGCTTATATAACTGATTCAATTAATAATTTAATTATAGATAAAGATGATATTTCTATTGATAATTTCATATATGAGTTAATAGTATGTCATAGTTTTTTAACTCCTGAAGAATTACCATTAGATAAATTTATATCTAAAACTCATGATGTAAAGATTAAATTAAAAGATATGAGGAGAGTTAATTATAATGGAGAAAGATGAAAGTGTAATAACTAATTATGATTTATTTAGTGATAATGAGCTTGATAATACTATCAGACCGGAAACAATAGATGAATATATTGGACAAAATGATGTTAAGGAAAATATTAAAGTTTTTGTTAAGGCTGCTAAGATGAGAAATGAACCTCTAGATCATGTTTTATTGTATGGCCCACCAGGACTTGGTAAAACAACTTTAGCTTTTATTATTGCTCATGAATTAGGAACACATATTAAAACTGCTAGTGGCCCAAGCATTGAAAAAAGTGGAGATTTAGCTGCTATTCTTTCATCATTAGAACCAGGAGATGTATTATTTATTGATGAAATACATAGAATGCCGAGGTACATTGAAGAAATATTATATCCTGCAATGGAAGACTTTTCTTTAGATATAATAGTTGGGAGTGAAGGAAATAGTCGTAATATTAAAATTGATTTGCCACCATTTACTCTAGTTGGAGCAACGACTCGTGCAGGAGATTTATCTGCACCCCTTCGTGATAGATTTGGAATTATTGATAAATTAGAGTATTATACAGTAGATGAACTTACTCAAATAGTTAAGAGAACAGCTCGAGTATTAAATGTAGCAATTGATGATGATGCAGCAGTAGAACTTGCTAAAAGAAGTAGAGGTACACCTAGAATTGCTAATCGTTTGTTTAAAAGAGTAAGAGACTTTGCTATGGTAGATGGAAATGGTACTATTAATATTGATGTTACAGAAAGGGCACTTGCTAGGCTTAAAGTAGATAAAATGGGGCTTGATAGTACAGATAGAGAACTTCTATCAGCAATAATTAATAAATTTAATGGTGGACCTGTTGGAATTGAAGCAATAAGTAGTTCTATCGGAGAAGAAGTAACAACCATAGAAGACGTATATGAACCTTTTCTATTGCAACAAGGTTTACTTAAAAGAACAGCACGTGGTAGAGTTGCAACTGATAAAGCTTATAAAGTTCTTGGAATTGAGAGAAAATAAATTGTTTTCTCTTTCTTAATGTGTTAAAATAAGTTAGAAATTTTGGTGGTGGTTAAATGAAAGTAGAAGATTTTGATTATTATTTACCAGAAGAGTTAATAGCTCAAACTCCTTTAAAGAAAAGAGATGAATCTAGACTCCTTGTTTTAGATAAAAAAACTGGAGAGATAGAACACAAAAAATTTTATAATATTATTGATTATTTAGAACCAGGGGATACTTTAGTTTTAAATGATACTAAAGTATTACCAGCAAGATTAATTGGTGAGAAAGCTGAAACTGGAGCTGTAATTGAAATTCTTCTTTTAAAAAATATTGAAAAAGATGAATGGGAAACTTTAGCAAAACCTGCAAGACGTATTAAAGAAGGTACTATTGTTTCTTTCGGTAATGGAAAATTAAAAGCTAAATGTACAAAAGTTTTAGATGATGGAATCAGACATTTTGAGTTAATTTATGATGGAATATTAATGGAAATATTAGATGAATTAGGAACAATGCCCCTTCCTCCATATATTCATGAAAAATTAGATGATCAAAGTTTGTATCAAACAGTATATGCTAAAGAAATAGGTAGTGCTGCTGCTCCTACAGCTGGACTTCACTTTACTAAAGATCTATTAAAAAAAATAGAAGCTAAAGGTATTAACATAGCTTATATTACTTTACATGTTGGACTTGGAACATTTAGACCAGTAAGCGTTGAAAAAGTAGAAGATCATGAAATGCATAGTGAATTTTATTCAATGACTAAAGAAGTTGCTGATTTACTTAATAATACAAGAAAAGATGGTAAAAGAATAATTGCTGTTGGAACAACTAGTACCAGGACTCTTGAAACAATTGCTTCAAAATATAATAAATTTGTAGAGTGTCATGGATGGACCAATATATTTATTTATCCTGGATATAAATTTAAAGGAATTGATGCTTTAATTACTAATTTTCATCTACCTAAGTCAACTTTAGTTATGCTGGTTTCTGCCCTTGCAGGTAGAGATAATATTATGCACGCCTATAAAATTGCAGTAGAAGAAAAATATAGATTCTTCTCATTTGGCGATGCTATGTTTATTAAATAATATTTGACATTATTTTTATTTGTGATATTATATTCCGTACTAGGAGGGGAATATTATGAGATTAATTCCAAAACAATTTGAAAATATAAAAAAGGAAGTAGAACATTTAGAGCTAAAAAGTGCAGATAATAAAGAATATTTAGATGCTAGACATAGTATGTCTAGAGATGATGGCTTTGGATTTGCTGTTTATGATGAAGTATCAGATAGAGATGTATATGGAAGAATTAGAAAACTAAGAGAGTTAAAAAATCTTTTAGAAAATGCTATTATAATTGAAAATCCAAATTCTGATATTATTGAGCTTGGTTCTGAATTTAAATTAGAAGGTAGAAATTATATTTATACTCTAGTTGAAACTACATCAGGATTAAATCTAGGCTCAGACGTGAAATATGTTACCTTAAATTCACCTTTCGGTAGAGCTGTTCTTGGAAAGGAAGCTGGAGATAGTATAGAGTATACTGTAAAAGGCAGAAATAAAAAAATTACTAAAAAAATTTCTGAAATAATTAAAAAAGATAGTTATGGGTTTGAACAAAATGAAGGGCCAGTTTTAAAAAAATAGTCTTTGATTGTTAAGAAAAAAGTCTTGAAATATAGATTTTTTTCTTTTATAATTTTAATGTTTGTGAGGTTTAAGTTTATATGAAAATTAAATATAATTTACTACATAAGGATAAAAATTGTGGAGCAAGACTTGGAACAATTGAAACAAATTATGGTGTAGTTGATACGCCAATGTTTATGCCAGTTGGTACGAGGGGTTCAATTAAAGGAGTATCTCCTGAGGAAGTTAAAAAATGTGGTAGTGGTTTTGTTTTAGCCAATACTTATCATTTATGGTTACGGCCGGGAGAAGATATTGTTGCTTATTGTGGCGGCTTACATAAATTTATGCACTATGATGGACCTATACTTACTGATAGCGGAGGTTTTCAAGTGTTTAGTTTAGCAAAAGATAAAGAAAAAGATATAACAGAAGATGGTGTACATTTTAAAAGTCATATTGATGGTACTAAACTTCTTTTGACTCCAGAAAAATCAATAGAAATACAAAATAAATTAGATAGTGATATTGCAATGAGTTTTGATGAATGCCCTCCATACCCTGTAACTTATGAATATATGAAAAAAAGTGTTGAAAGAACACTTAGATGGGCCAAGAGAGGAAAAAATGTTCATAGTAATCCTAATCAATCATTATTTGGAATAGTTCAAGGTGGAGAATTTCAAGATTTAAGAGAATGGTCATGTAAAGAAACAGTTAAGTTAGATTTTGATGGTTATAGTATTGGTGGAACTTCTGTTGGAGAAGATAAAAAAACAATGTACAAGATGATTGATGATGGAGTTAGATACTTACCAGAAGATAAGCCAAGATACCTGATGGGGGTAGGTGATCCAATTGATATTCTAGAAGGAGTAGAAAGGGGTATAGATATGTTTGATTGTGTTTTGCCAACACGAATCGCAAGACATGGGCAGGCCTTTACTAGAACTGGAAAGATTAATCTTAATAATGCTCAATATAAAAAAGATTTAAGACCAATAGATGAAGAATGTGATTGTTATGCATGCCAAAATTATTCAAGGGCTTATATAAGGCATTTAATAAGTGTTCAAGAAATGTTAGGTGGAAGACTAATTTCTATTCATAATATTAGATTTTTAATTAGATTAACTGAAGAAATAAGAAATGCAATTAAAGAAGATAGATTTTTAAATTATAAAGCATCTTTTATAAAAAAATATACTATAAATAAAAAATAGGACTATTATCGGAGGATAAAGTTTCCTCTTTTTTTATTGTGTTGGTATTTGCTTGACTATTATCATTATTATCAGTGCTATTACTGTTTATTGCTCCGGCAATTTTAAATAAAGTTTTAGCATTGCTTACAATTGGTTTTACTTGGTAATATATAGGGATTGCCTGGGATATAACATCTAAAGTTTTCTTTGTTCCATCTAATAATTCTCCCCACTTTATAGTATCTTTTAAACTTAATATTCTTGATAAAAGACTTGGAGTTTGTATTGAATTTGGATACATAACTTCACCTCTATATTAATATATGTAAATCGTCTAAAATGTTTAAATAAGTATTTTAATTTTAATTTTCTTGTGCTAAAATTGAGATATAATAATAGTAAAAGGATGGTTGGTTATATGGGATTATTCAATAAAGCAAAAGAAAAGTCACAAAAACAAGTAGTTAATCAAAATTTCGTTAATCAACAATCAACAAATTCTTCAAATCAATTAGAAGGTGTATCATTACCAAACAAGGTAGAAAACGAAAAGAAAAAAACCCAACACCCAATAAAAAGCTTTCGTTACACCATAATAAATGGTGTTGGTAAAAAAGAAAAAGGTATATTTGATGCCGAATCAGAAAATGATGTTAGAAATTTTTTACTAAGCTTAGATTATCAAGTTTTAGAAGTCAAAGAGAAAAGTAAATATGATATTGAAATTGGTGGTAATGGACCTATTAGTGCAGGTGATTTATCTTTTTCACTTACTCAACTTTCAACATATCTTAGAGCAGGTATTCCACTTGCTGATTCAGTTAAAATTTTAGCAAAACAAACAAGTAAAGCAAAATTAAAAAAAAGCTTTAGTGAGTTAGTTTATCAATTACTTAAGGGAGAAAATTTAAGTGATGCAATGGCTATGCAGGGAAAAATATTTCCTAAACTACTTATTAATATGATAAAAACAGCTGAAATGACAGGAGACTTGCCATCAATTTTGGATGATATGTCTGAATATTATACTTCAATGGATCAAACAAAAAAACAAATGAAGTCCGCTATGATATATCCTGTTGTCGTATTAATAATTGCCTTTGGCGTTTTAATTTTTATGCTTACGTATTTAGTACCTCAATTTTCTACGATGTTTGCTGACAATGGTGCTAAAATGCCTGCCTTAACTTTGTTCATTTTGGATGTCAGTAATTTTGTTAAAACTAAGTGGTGGATTATTTTATTAGTAATAGTCATATTTGCTATTGTTTTTCATCAGTTATATACAAAAGTTCAAAAGTTTAGAGAAGGCTTTCAAATAATTTTAATGCATTTACCTGTTATTAAAAATATAATCATTTATAATGAAATAGCTAATTTTACGAAAACATTTGCATCTCTATTAAATCATGGTGTATTTATTACAGATAGTATGGAAATACTTGGTAAGATTACAAGTAATGAAGTATATAAAAGAATTATAAAAAAATGCCTAGAAAATTTAGCTAAAGGCGACACGGTCTCTTCTGCCTTCAAGGGTGAGTGGGCAATACCTGTTGTTGCATACGAAATGATAGTTACTGGTGAGTCCACTGGTCAGTTAGGTAATATGATGGATAAAGTAGCATCGCACTTTCAAATGCTACATAAAAATGTTATTGATCAAATGAAAAGTTTAATAGAACCAATTTTAATATGTTTTCTTGCTGTTGTTGTTGGAATTATATTAATTTCCATTATTCAGCCAATGTTTAGCATTTATAGTCAAGTTAAGTAGTGAGGTAATTGTATGAAAATATTTTATTTAATTATCTTCTTCATTTTAGGATGTTTATTTGGATCTTTTTTAACCGTAATTGGTACTAGATTACCAAGAGGAGAAGGTTTTATAAAAGGAAGAAGTCATTGTGATAAATGCTTACATGAATTATCCTTCTTAGACATGATTCCAATTATTTCATATATATTTTTACATGGAAGATGTAGATATTGCAAAAAAAAGATATCTTCACTATCAACTTATATGGAATTATTTACAGGTATTCTATTCCTTTTAAGTTATTATATCTTTGGATTATCTTATGAACTATTAATATCTTTAGGAATAGTTTCCCTACTGATAATAATCAGCGTATCAGATATTAGTTATTATATTATACCAGATCAAGTCCTAATCTTTTTTTCAGGATACTTTATAATTATTAATTGTTTAAATAGGGGAGTCTTATTCTCATTATTTAGTATTTTATCTGGACTTGTAATGTTTGGAATAATGTATTTAATTATGTTACTAGGTAATTTCCTGTTTAAAAAAGAAAGCCTTGGTGGAGGAGATATTAAATTAATGTTTGTAGTTGGACTAGTTGTTAATCCATTATTAGGACTATTTGTTATATTTTTTGCTAGTTTATATGCTCTTCCAATATCATTAATTATGTTAAAGAAAAAAAACATTAATTTAGTACCATTTGGACCTTTCTTAGTAATTAGTTTATTATTTGTATATTTTACAAGAATTGATATAAATATGATTTTAGAATTTATTAAAAATTTTTAAATAGAGTAGATTTTAACTTTATTTTTTTTTCTATTTAATATATTATATTTTTTAGGTGATGCTTTATGAAAAATATTAGTATTTTACCCGCAGATACATATACAGTAGTAAATAAAACTATAATTACTGATAAAGATTTAAAGGTTGTTTCTATGTTATATCAACCAATTATAGGTTATACAGCAGTTTGCTTATACTTAACTTTAATAAATGATTTAAATAATCAAGATTTAATTAGTGATGATTTAACACATTATCATCTAATGACAACAATGCAATTAAGACTTGATGATATTATAATAGCAAGAGAAAAATTAGAAGCTATTGGCTTAATTAAAACTTACTTAAAAAAAGGAAATGTTAATCAGTATGTTTATTTATTATTTAGTCCAGTATCTCCCAATGAGTTTTTTAATCATCCAATACTTAATATTGTTTTATATAATAATATAGGTAAAAAGGAATATGATAAATTAGTTAGTTTTTTTAAAGTACCAAAAATTAATTTACACGAATATGAAGATATTACACATTCCTTTGATGAGGTATTTACTAGTAGAGCTGGTACTATTAGAAAAGAAATAGAAGATATTACAAAAAGAGATACGAGTAATATATTAATTAATAAAGGAGTAGACTTTAATTTACTAATTTCTGGTATTCCAGATAGTCAAGTAAGTAAGAATTGTTTTAATGATGAGACTCGTAAACTTATTAATAATTTGAGCTTTATTTATAATTTAGATACTTTAGACATGCAAGGTATTGTTAGGGAATGTATTAATGAAAAAGGATTAATTGATAAGACATTATTAAGAAAGAGCTGTAGAGATTATTATCAGTTTGATAACACTGGTAATTTGCCTACATTAATTTATAATAAGCAACCTGATTTTTTAAAAAAACCAGAAGGAGATAATTCTAAATGGGCCAAACTTGTTTATACTTTTGAAAATATTACTCCCTACCAATTATTAAAAGCTAGATATAAAGGAGCAGAGCCAACTGATCGTGATAAGAGATTAATTGAAAACTTAATGATTGACCAAAAACTAAATCCTGGCGTTGTTAATGTCTTAATAAGTTATGTTTTGCAAGTAAACGATCAACAACTAAAGAAGAGTTATGTTGAAACAATTGCAGGGCAGTGGAAAAGACTAAACATTGAAACTGTAGAAGATGCTATGAAACTTACGATGAAAGAACATAAAAAATTGAAAAAAATAATTAAACCTAAAGAGAAAAAAATTACTAAAACAGATAATACACAAGACTTACCTATATGGTTTAATAAAGAAAATGAAGTTGCAGAAACAAGCGAAGAAGATGTAGAGCAATTAGATAAAATTTTAAAAGAATTAGTTTAACTCTTTACAAAAATAGATTATTATTATACAATCTATTTATGCCGAAGTAGCTCAATTCTAGAGCAGTTACAATGTATGTAAAAGGTTAGGGGTGTAAGTCCTTTCTTCGGCACCATTTGTTTATAAATACATATTTATGTATTTTTTTTAAATTGTTGGAGAAATTTATGTATATTGATAATATTAATAAAAAAATAAAAAAATATTTTAATGTTTTAGAACCTGATTATCCAGAGTTTTTAAATAATTACATTGAAACTCCTGAGTTATTAAAACAGCAATATATTAGTGTTACTTGCGGAACTATTTATTCAGATTTATTTGAAAGTAATTTTTTCTATTCAAGTTTAGATCATTCTATAGCAGTTGCTTTAATAGTTTGGCATTTTACGCATAATAAAAAGCAAACTCTAGCTGGTCTATTTCATGATGTTGCAACGCCCTGTTTTAAACACTCAATTGATTTTTTAAATGGTGACTACATGAAACAGGAGTCTACCGAAGAATTAACTACAGATATTATTAAAAATTCTAAAGAAATAATGTCTTTATTAAAAAAAGATAATATAAAAATAGAAGAAATAGATAATTATCATATATATCCAATAGCTGATAATGATACTCCAAAACTATCTGCAGATAGACTAGAGTACTCCCTTTCAAATGGTTTATTCATGTATAATAAATTAAATCTTACTGAAGTAAAAGAAATATATGAAGATATAGAAATAGAAATAAATGAAAAAAATGTGCAAGAATTAGGTTTTAAAAGTAATACAATAGCTAGAAAATTTGTTAAATTAACAAGTAATTTATCAATAATCTATCGTGAAGAAAGAACAAGATATTCTATGCAATTAATTGCTGATATAATAAAAAAATTAAATGAAGAAGGAAAAATAAAAATAAAAGATTTATA
>CACYRE010000028.1 GCA_902776735.1 uncultured Erysipelotrichaceae bacterium
TTTATAGTTGAAACAATAAATAATAAAGCACCTGCTGAAAAAATTGTTGTTAGTGGATCAGATAAGAGTCCTTATAATTTAGGTAAGTTAGATCCAATTCCTGTTAATATTTCCGTGAATGCTGAAAATCCGGTAGAGGAAAATCAAGTTATTGTTAAAATGCGAATTGATCCCTCAACACCAGATGATGATTGTAAAGCTAATGTAAAATTAAAAGTCGTTGCTCACGCAGCACCACCTTCATACTCTCAAAGTATTTCATTTGAACCCGTTGATAGTACTTATACTCCTTCAAATTCTGAGCTTTTAGATTGTGAAAATAATTTCAATAATTTAAATGGTTTTAATAAAGAAATTTGTAAAGCAAATAAAGATAATAATACTAGTGCTTCAGATGGAAAAAATAATATAAAGGTATTTAAGTGTAATGCAAATACATTTATGAAGGAGAATGATATTACTAAAAGTGATGAAACATATTATGGCACACCTGGTAATCATGGATATTTATATGCAAATAAAGAATATAATTTAGATGGGACCTACACTTATAATGTAGATTCAAATTACGACGTAGAATCAAAATCATGGAAAAAAACTGAAAAGACTACTTGTAAAATTAAATGTGAAGAGGGTGTAAAAGTTGAATATGGTCCACCTATTGCTTCAAAAGCTGGATTATGTTTTGAATATAAAGTAAAAGTTACAAGTAGAGTTAGGTGTGCAACAATTAGTAAGCCTAATCCTCCAAAAACAAAATTTAATGTTTGTACTCCATCTGCACTTTGTGTTAGTAAAAATGGAATGACTTGGAAACAAGGAGGTCCAAATGAAGACTTTGAAAAATGTATAAACAAATGTGATGGTGGAAAATATACTGAATCATGCTCAAATAAATGCTATAAAAAAGTTTATGGCTCATCAACAACAATTAAAACTTCAGATTCTAAATCTAATGCTTCTTTAACAGGCAACTATACAACAAGTAAATTAAGCAATAAATCTCCATATGATGATTTAAAATGTCCAGAAAAAGAAAATGAGAGATATGGTGGATGTTATAAAAGAAGTGTAAATGGTACTATTTCATGGAGAAATCCTGGATATAATACTTTAGCAAGATTTTATCAATTATCTAATAGTTGGATGTGTAATAGGACATTTACTTTTGATCATTTAAATATTCAACCTGGTGAATGTTATGGAATAAATTATCAAGTTGATGGTATTGGAATTCCACGTCACCATTTCGCAAGTGGATATGTATGTAGTGATTCTTGCTATTGGCTTGTAAATCAATGTGAAAAACCTTATTATTTAAATTATGGAGTTGCTGAGAAAGATTATGAAAAAAACCTTGAAGTATATAATAGTTTAAAATCACAATGTGAGTCTGCTACAAAGTGTACTACTTCGTCTGCAACATTTACAATTCAAGTAAATTACAAAAAATCTAATTCTGAATCTGTTGAAGCTACTACAACTGAGGTTAAATTTCCATATGATAAAAAAGATACTGTCGCAAGTTGTAATAAAGGCGATGGAGAAGCTTCAACCAATACAACTAAGTGTGATAATAGTAATGGAAATATTGATCCAAATTCATTTGTTTCAAATTCAGGTAAAGATAATAATTTAAAAAACGGTTGTCATGTAACAGATAATGGTAGTTCATTGTTAGGATATGCAGGATGTTATTCATCTGATTCATGTCCAGAAAGCGATTATTATATGACAGAATGGACTATACCAGGAACTTGGTTGGGAAATAAAAATGGATTAAGTATTTCTTATTCTTCTAAAAAACCTGGTGTTGGCTGGAGATATCAAAAAAATAAATTCTGTACACCATTTGATTCTGGAAATGTTAATGAAGAATGGTGGAAAACATATTATGCCCATATTCTATCTAAAGGTGAAATTGATAAATATAATGAAAATCTTTGTGATAATGCTAAAATAGACTACGATTCTGAACAACAGAAAGATCCTACTGCTATAACTAATAGTGTAAAAGATTGGAATATTATTGCTGAGACTTCAAAATTTGGTTATTTTAATTGGAATATTCAAATTCAATGTTTTTATGCTCAATTTAAAGATGATACATGTGGTAAAACTACTAATGCACGTGTTAGAACTGTTGATTTAAATAATTTATTCCCAGGTAGTAATGAAGATCCTACTAAAGGCTCTAGTTCTTCTGCAACTACAAAAGAAAGTGGAACGACAAGAAATATTGGATTTAATTGGACGTCTAAAGCTAATATAAAAAATACTTTAAGTGATGGTAAAAAAGAACAATTTACTTCTAATCCTGAAGAATACTTAAAGAATGTTCAAGAAAAAGGATATAGTATTTATAACGATGAAAATTTAGATTATCAATTTACTATAACTCCTAGTGAATTAAGAAAAATTAAGAAAACATTATCTAATAGTGATAATAATTATACTAAATTTGATGGAACAACTAAGAAGGGTTCTGGTGGAGTTTCTAGATATACAAGTAATTTAATACATGGTTCAAGTGATCAATCATTAATTAAGGAAAAGATTGTTCCTAGTGATTATGACTGTAACAATATGATAAATCATTCTAAAGGATGTCAATCAAATAATAATGGAGGTAATTAGAATATGAATAAAGGTATGTTAACTGTTGGTATAATTTTATTAAGTTTAATAGCTTTACTTTTAATTAACGTTTTAACTAATTTCTCTACTGGAAGTGAGCTTGATTATTATCTAGTCAAGGAAACTACTTCTGCAGCTATGACAGATGCTCAAGATTATGATTTTTTAAGAATATGTGGAGTACCTAGAATAGATAAAGAAAAGTTCGTTGAGAGCTTTCTTTATCGTTTAGCTGACAATGTGGATACAACAAGAGGTTATACTGTTAGTTTTTATGATATAAATGAAGTACCTCCTAAGGTAAGTGTAAAAGTTGATTCTTTAACTACATTATCATTTAAAAGTAAAACTGCAGATGGAAAAGAAGAAAATCAAGCAGCCAATATTACTACAAGTTATGATGCTATATTAGAAGTTCCATATACTAAAAATATGACAGTAGCTACTTCTTTAGAAAATGGTTCAAAGTCTGTTTGTAATTTTGATAATTATGAAGTTGGTAATGATGTTTCATAACATAAAAAGCATTTATTTTTAAGGAGGATAAAATGGGAAATTTAACTATAAGTTTAAAAAAATTTTTACAGAATAAGAATACAGTAACGGTTGTTGGAGCTATATTGGCAATTATAGTCTTATATGTTGCTTATACTATTAGAGTTAGAAGTTCAATTAATCCAGTATCTGTTCCTTATGCAACTGAAAAAATTTATTCTGGTACTCAAATAACAAATGATCAAGTTGGAACTGTTCAAGTTCCTCCTTCAATGTTAAATGATAACGTCATAAGAAATGCAAGCGACATTATTGATAAGTATGCCGCTGCTGATACTGTTATTCCAGAAGGAAGTTTGTTTTATAAAAGTGCAGTAGTAGAAAAAGAGCAATTACCTGATAATATTATTTTAGAATATCCAAAAGGCTATGTTCTATATAATTTATCTACTGATACTAATTCTACTTATGGTAACTCAGTTTACCCAGGCAACTATATTGATATTTATTTTAAAGCTGTCAATAAGATTGATGAAAATGCAACATCTCAGTTAGATGGTAAAGCTGATCAAATTATTTATGGCAAATTTATTTCTAATATTAAAGTATTAGCCGTAAGAGATAGTTCTGGTAAACCTGTTTTTCAAAATCTTGATGAAAATAGAACACCGTCAATGATTATATTTGCTGTTCCAGAAGAGTATTATATTTTACTTAAAAAAGCAGAGTATATGAGAAGTTTTGATACTTCATTAGTATTAGTTCCAACTAATAATAGTTTAAAAGATGAACCTAGTGATATAGAAATGAGTAGTGATGAACTAAAGAACTGGATAAATGATAATACTGTTTATACAGGTAATTAAAAAGAATAAAGGGATGTGAGTTTAATGAATGAAAACATTTTTGATAAATTAGATTTTGGTCCATTCCGTCCATTACTTGAAAATGATGATATAACAGATATATCTTATGATAATGGGGGTCAAATTTGGGTTCGTTCATTAACTCAGGGATCTATGAGGGTTGAGGTTGAAGGTGCAACACCAGAGTTTGTTGAAAAACTTGCATTTCAGTGTTCTAATGTTATGGGAACAACATTTAATAATGCTAAGCCGTTTTTAGATGCTGAATCATCTGAATTACGTTTAAACTTTGTACATCAGTCAATTGCAACAAATGGGATTGCTTTAGTTATTCGTAAAACTCCAGCTAAAATTAGATTAAATAAAGATAAATTAATTAAAGAAGATTATTTTACCCCAGCTATACATGATTTTTTAATAAAGTGTGTAGAAGGGCACTGTAATATTATGGTTGCGGGAGAAACTGGATCTGGAAAAACTGAATTTGTTAAGTATTTAGCAGCACATACAAAAACTGAGGAAAAAATAATTACAATTGAGGATACTTTGGAATTACATCTAGATAAGATATTTCCTCAAAGAGATATTGTTGCAATGAAAACTAATAATGTAGCAAGTTATTCTGATGTTTTAGTTACTTGTATGCGTCAAAATCCTAAATGGATATTACTTTCTGAGGTTCGTTCAGCTGAGGCAGTATCTGCAGTTCGTAATTCTATTTCATCTGGACATAATATTTTATCTACAATACATGCTGATAAAGCTTCAGCTATTCCTTATCGTTTATATTCTTTAATGGAAACTGATTTGGATGTTAATCAATTTATAAATACTATATATCGATATATTCAAATAGGAGTACATATTAAAGCATATTATAGTAAAAAATATGGTAATTTCCATCGTGAAGTTGATGAAGTTACTGAATTTTATGTAGATGATACTAATCAACCACAAACTCATACAATTTATCAAAAAGTAATGGATGAAACTATGATGTGTAAACCGAGTGATCATTTAATTGAATATCTAGATAATCAAAATATTGATGTTCATGATATAATTAAAGATTTACCAAAGGAAATGCCAATTGTTGAATATAAAGATGTTGATTTGAATTCTGAACAAATTAATGATATTAGTAAAGAAAATACTTCTGTAAAGAACAATGATCAAAATAATAATGCTATTTTATCTAAAAATATTCAACCTGGAGAAACTAATTTGCATGAGTCAATTAAAAATGGGTCTACACAACAGAACACTAGTCCATATATTGTTAATGATCAGGCTAGAAATGTACCTTCTATTCCAAATGGCGATGTTGTTATGGCGTCTAATCCTGTTATAACTTCTAAAAATAATAATCTTGGCTTTACTCAAGATAATTTATCTATGTCGAAAAGACAAAGCCCTCAACAAGTAATACCTCAAACTAATTTTCCTCAACAAATTAATAATCAACAATCTAGACCGCAAATTGTTCTTCCGACAGGCACTACATCTAACCAGTCTTTTATTCAATCTGATGCTTCTATTCAGGATGTTTCGTCAAAGAATATACTACATCAACCTGTAAATTTAACAGCTAACAGTGTGGTTAATGCTACTCCTGTTATTGCAAAACTTGGAGAATAGATTGGAGTTGATTATATGTATTTAGAAGAATTAATAATAATTATTGTATTTGTTTTAGGAATTTATTTATATCGACATTATAATGGTAATAATGTTGGAAAATATGTTGTTGAACAGATACAAGGTGTATATGATAAGTTTTCTCCATATTCATTTAAAGTTGTTCGTGAAAAAACTAAGCAGTTAGGTCAAGAATATACTGTTAGACAATATACACTTCAAGTTACTTTATTTGCTGGATTTGCAGCCGTTGTATCATATTTATATTTTTATAACTTGATTATAAGTATTATTTATGCATTAATTGCTGTTTCGTTTGTTCCATACTTAGCTTATCTTCGTTGTAAAAGAGTTTATTCTGAATTTATTTTTGAACAAATTCAGGTATATACTTCTAATACTATTATGGAATTTGGAACTACTCAATCATTTGTAAAAGCTATTGAAGGCGTGGCTAATTCTGGTGTATTAGAGGATCCTGTACTAAGTGATGTTAGGCAAATGATTACAATGTGTTATGACAATGGTACAATTGATGATGCTCTTGAATATATGAGTAAATTATATCCATATTATATTGTAAAAAATATGCATCAATTATTTTTACAAATTACAAATGAAGGTGCACAAAATTCAGCCGATTCGCTAGAAAATATGCAACTTGATATAGATATGTTAGTTGAAAGTGTTTATCGTGATAGAATTGATAGAGCATCATTTCATAAAAGATTTTTACAATTTGGAATTGTTTTATATTTACTTGTCATGTTAGTTCAATATTTGCTTGGTCGTGAAACATATTTACTTTTATTAGAAAGATGGTATGTTCAAGTTCTTATGCATGGTGTTTTAATTGTTAATACATTCTTCTTATTAAAAGGAGAGAAATATTATAATGAGAATGTAGGTGCTGAATAATGGAAATTTTAATTGTAGGTGCAATAATTATATATGTTTTAATTTATAATAATACTATTGATAAAGATAAATTTTTTGCTGATAATCAAAAATATTTAGAGGCATTAAAAGAAGATGATTATCAGTTCTTGGTCTATGCAAAATATGGTGAAGATGTTGATGTTGATCAATTATTTTCTAAGAGAATAACAAACTGTTTTATAACTTTTTTAATTGTATTAGCTTTTTCAATTTCAAGTGGAACTTCTGCTGAAATAATAAATTCTCAATTTTTCTTAAACCTTGTTTTTTCAATTGCTATTTCTGCTTTAGTATTTAAAATGCCATATTTTCAATTAAAAAGTTATTATAAAAGTCATTTACATGATATAGATATTATGTTGCCATATTATTTGAAAGGATTAGAAATTTTAATTCAACATTATACAGTACCTGTTGCAATTGGTAAAAGTATTAAAGATGCTCCAGATATTTTTAAACCTGGACTTAGAAGAATGATTGATAGAATTAATTCTGGTGATTCTTCAGTTGATCCGTATATGGAGTTTGCTAATACATATCCTGTTAGGGATTCTATGAGAATGATGAGATTATTATATAGACTTGGTATTGGTTCACAAGAAAGAAAACAAGAAAGATTAATGATGTTTTCTAGAAACGTTTCTTCACTTCAAAACAAGGCTCGTGAAACAAAATATAAAGAGAGACTTGATTATATGGAAAATCAAACAATGATTATGCTTGTTGTAACTGGTATTGGTGTTATGCTTGTAATTTTAATTTCAATGACGACAATAATTTAAATTTATTTTATAAAATATTGATAATATTTTGATTGTTTGATAAAATTAAAGATGAAATAATGAAAGGATAGGTGATATCTATATGAAGGCAGCTACAGGTGAATTAAACTTAACTGTTATTACATTACTTGCAATTGCGGCAATCATAGCTTTTTTTTGGATAATATACAATAATAATATTAAGCCAACAATTAATAGTCAATGGGAAAACATTTCTACTTACAATGGTGATTGATAGTTATATAAGTAAATTATAGGAGATAATTTATGAAAGAAGCGTATGGTGGTATTTTGAATATTTTCTTCATTGCTGTGTTTCTAGTTATAGTTTCTGGAATTCTTGCTTTTATTGTAACTTATACAAAAGCATTTAAAATGAAGAATATTGTTATTTCAACAGTAGAACAATATGAAGGATCAGGATGTACAAGTGATTCTTCATCTTGTTTTGCAAGAATTGAGGAAAGAGCTAAAAACATAAAATTTAGCCCTTCTGATACTTTAACATGTCCATCGACGATTACAAATAATTATAATTATACAAAAGTTGGTGGTTTATATTGTATTGGAGAGCCCGTTGCAAAAAATGTAGATGGTACAAGTAAGCATTATAATATTATTGTTAAAATAAATTTTTATTTTCCAATTTTAAGTAAATTTTTTGGATTTAATGTTTTCCAAGTTTCTGGAGATACGGAAAGTATTGATTCATAGTTAGTAGGTGAAGATATATGAGTGATAGCCTTGGTGGAACAGTAATTATCGTTTTAATTGTTCTATTTATAACTATTGTTTCTGGTTACTTAGCATTTAATGTTAATTATACAAAAGCATTTAAAATGAAAAATAAAATAGTTGATACGTATGAAAAATATAAAGGTAATTGCGATGGCAATAGTGATTGTAATGATGAAATTAATGAATATGCTAAAGAAATTGGATACAATACTGACAGTTTTAATTGTGCAAATAAAACTTCTGGCGATATTGCAACGAGTGGATCACGTGGAGATGAAGGAAAATATTGTTTTTTAATGTTTTATACTGATGAAAAATCTAATAATAATGTCATTGATGATAGTTGTGAAAATGGAAGAGTTTATTTTAAAATTATTACAAAAGCTGAGACTCCGAAGATTCCAATATTTTATTATTTCTTTAAAGATCTTGGCTATTTTACTGTTACTGGTAATACAAAATCATTTTGTTATAAAGGAGAATGAATCCAATGAATGTTATAATTTCTAATAAACAAAGTGAACAACTTTCTAATTTAGATATTGATATAATAAAAAGCATATCTGGTTTATATGATGCTTTTGAGATTGTTGAAATGTTTAAAAATTTCTTTTTCAATATGATGATTTTAGATGTAACAGCTTTAAAAAATAATAATGATATTAGATCATATGAAGTTTTAACTAAAGGAATAGACCCTGAAAGAATTATTTTTTTATTACCTGAGGGTAGTCAATTAACTACTCCTAATTTTTTATCTCATTTAATTTCATTAAAAATCTATAATTTTACAACTAATGTAAATGGTATTAAATATTTAATAAAAAAACGAAATACTTTAAAAGATGTTGAACAAATTATTAAAATTGCAAATATGAATGATTCAAATGATACTGGTGCTGCTATTACATCTATTGAAAATAAAAAAAGTAAAATTATGCATATTTTAGGCATAAAAAATGTTACTGAAGAAGCCGGAGCAACTACATTTACATATTTGTTAAAGAAAGAATTATCATTAATTTATGGTAAAAATGATATAGTTGCTGTTGAAATTGGTAAAAATGATTTTGATTTATTTAATGAAAAAAATATGTTTTCTATTAGAGAAGCAAATGTTAATAATTTTTTATTTAAATATACAGATACAAAAGTAATATTAGTTGATTTAAATAATTGTAAAGATGATAGTTTTTGTAATGATATAATTTATTTAATTGAACCAAGTACTATTAAATTAAATAGTTTAGTTAGAAAGAATCGTTATATTTTTACTAAATTAGTAAATAAAAAAGTAGTATTAAATAAAAGCTTATTATTAAACAATGATATTTATGATTTTGAGAGTGAGGCTGGAGTAAAAGTATTTTATAATATGCCACCACTTGATGAAAGAAAAAGAAATTCAATAATTCATGATTTTTTATCAAATTTAGGTTATTTTGTTGATGAACATGAAAATAATAATTCTTCAACTATTTTTGGTTTATTTAGAAGATAAATAATTGACAAATGTAATAATTTGATTATATAATATTTTCATGAGATATTGTTACTACAATATATTGGTTAGGAGTTGATTTTGATGATAGTTGAGATGTTAGATGCACCATGTGCTGGTTTGCTCCCAGTAGTAAAAATTATTTATAGATTAGTTAAAATCTTTCAATGGGGTATTCCAATTGCTTTAATTCTTTACGGAACAATTGATTTAGGTAAAGCTGTTATAGCTAGTGATGAAAAAGAAATTAAGGCTGCCCAAAGCAGATTAATTAAAAGATTTATTTATGCTGCCTTAGTTTTTCTTGTTGTTGTATTAGTAGAAGCTTTTATGAATTTAGTTGCTTCTGGTGATAGTGATGATTCTGATACATCTAGTTGGCAAAGTTGTTGGAGTGCTGCAAGAGGTTAGTTTTCTTAAAAATAGTATTTATTACTATTTTTTTTGTGTTATAATTTTGTTATAATAAGTTTGGAGTGGTTTGATGAAAAAATTTATTTCATTAGTTTTTATTGTTATATTTAGTTTATTAGTATTAATTCCAAGTAATACTTATTCTCTAGATTTTAATAATAATTTTATTATACATAAATTAGATGATAATTAATGTTACAGATTCTTATAACAAAAATCAAAATTGTAATGGTTTGTTAGGAGATCCAAATGATGAGGATAGTGTTGCCTGGTTACTTCAAACTATTTTAAATTATTTAAGAGTTTTAGGACCAGTTTTAGTAGTTGTTCTTAGTAGTGTTGATTTTGCAAGAATTATTGTCAATGGTGATGACGAAAAATTTTCTAAAGCTAAGCAGACATTATTTAGAAGGTTAATTGTTGTAGCATTACTTTTTCTTGTTCCAACCATTGTAAGTGTTTTATTAAATATATTTGGTATTACTAGTAATCCAACATGTGGAATAATTTAATGAATAGAGGTGGTAGATTATGTAAAGACAAATTTCAAGTTCTTTTGATAAGGTTTTTTTTAACTTAATGAATATTATGTATCAGTTATTTTTTAATGTCGCTACAGCGGATATATTTGCTAATGATATGATTTTAAAGTTCTATGGTAGAATTCAAGTTATTATTGGTGTTTTTATGGTATTTCAATTAACAATGTCAATTTTAAAAGGAATTGTTAATCCAGATGAATTTTTTGATGATGGTAAAGGCAAAACTAATATTATTCAAAGAATTATTATTTCTCTGGTAATGCTTGCTTTAATAACTCCAATTAGTATTCCAGGAGCAAATAATGAATATGAAAAGCAAATAAATAACAATGGTATACTATTTGGTACACTTTATTCATTACAGCATAGAATTCTTTCTAATAATACGCTTGGACGTCTTATTTTAGGGGTAGATAGTAATGATGCAACTTTTCTTGATTCTACATCAACTAGTGATGATGAAGATAGTGAGATAGCAAAAGCTTCAAATACTTTTACTTCTACAGTTGTAAAAACATTTTATAAAATTAATTTAATACCTAAAGAATCTAGACAAGATCCTGGTAATGGAAAAGATGATGCTTCACTTCCAAGTAATAGAGTTTGTCATGGAGATATAGATAGTGGAAATTATAAAGGCTTTTTAACAAATTACAAAAAAACTGATTCTGATTTTAATTTTATTATAGATTCAGTTAATAATACTTGTGATACGCCAGATGATTCTTTGTTTGGTAATGCTAGCAGAGCTTTTCAATCTATGTTTGGATCAGAGCATTACATGATTGCTTATACATATTTATTAGGAGGAATTGTTGCTATTATATTTTCTTTAATATTATTATCTTTTTCTATTGATGTTGCTATGCGTTCAATTAAGCTTGCAATATTGAGATTAATTGCTCCTATTCCGATAATTAGTTATATGAATCCAAAAAGTGGAGATAGTGGTGCTTTTAGTTCTTGGTCTAAGACATTAACTTCAACATATATAGATTTATTTTTAAGATTAGCTATTATTTATTTTGCTTTCTTTCTAATTGAAAGTTTAATAACTGGGGGTCTCGTTATTAATGTTTCTGATGGAGTAGTTGGTGGGCTTTCAATAATAATTATTTTTATAGCCATTTTTATATTTGCTTCTCAAGCACCTAAATTTATCCAAGAAGCTTTAGGTATAAAATCTGATAACTTTAGTTTATTTGGAGGTCTTGGTGCTGCTGTTGGAGTTCTTGGAACTGCTGCTGGAGCAGGTGCATTAGCTGGTGGTATCATAAAAGGCAATGCACATGGTATTGCTACGGCTATTAAAGAAAATAAGGAAAGAGATAAAGAATTGAAAAATGCTGGTGTACCTGGCGTGTTAAGACATGCTATGAATGCTGGCCGTGTTGTTACTTCTGCAATTGGTGGAGGTATGTCTTCTGCTTATGCTGGGGGCAAAGCTTTATCTAAAAAAGGTGGATTTAATGAGGTTATGAGTGCTACATCTGCTGCACAACAAAAAAGACAACCGTTTTCTACTGCACCTAGGCGAGCTGCAAATTCATTACTTTCTACAATTGGTTTAGATAACAAATCAAGATTTGATGATAGAATGAAAATGGCTGAAAAGAGATCCGAACAAGCAAGTAAAAAAGTAAAAGCTATTTCTTCTGCAAATGAATGGATAAAATCAGAGGCAAAGAAGAGAAAAGAGAGTATTAATGGTTATGATATAAATGGAAATTTGGTAGGTGGAAACTGGTCTGAAAATGATATTGAAACTGCAATTAGCAATGCAGATTCATCAGGTCGTACATCGTTAGGAACGGATGTATTCCATATTGATGAATTGAGAACAATGCAAAATGTAGTTCGACAAAAATCAAGAAATGATGTTTATGTTGAGGTGAAAAATCCTACATCTACATCTTCAGAAGCATACATTTATACCTCTGAATTAAATAATGCTGGTGTTGAGTTAGGGGGTTCTTATAAAGAATTTACAGATTCTAGTTATTCTTTAACAACCGAAGCCCATAGATATGAAAATGAACTAACTAGTATCAAGAGTGGAGACATGAGTATTGATGAATATGGAAATGCTGTTGAAAAGGGAACAAAAGGGTCTTTAAATGTTAAAAGAGTTAATGGAGGATCTTCTAAGTCTTAAGTAATAAAATGATGGAGTGTGATATATGTGTATAATAATTATTTAATACCTGCTAATACTAAAAGAGGTCAATTGATATTAGGAATTTTTAGACCATTTGATTTAGCTTTATTTGGAAGTGGAGTATTTATTACAATGATTTTGCTGGCCTTTTGTCCTTTAACCAGTACAGTTGTTACAGTATTAGTTTTATGTCCTGCCTTAATTTGTGCTTTTTTAGTTTTACCAGTACCATACTATCATAATATGATAGTTGTAATTAGTGAAGCTTATTGGTTCCTCACAAATAGGCAAACTTATAGATGGAAAGGGTGGTGCTATAGAAATGGCAAAACAAACAAACGTTAGTGGATTTACAGAGGATTGGTTACCTGTAAAAGCTATACAGAATAATATGATTTTTACAAGAAATGGCTTTAAAGTAACAGGAGTTAAAATTACTCCTAAAAATATATTTATTTTGGATCCTGATACACAAAATAATATACTAATTGGTTTAAGGAACTTCTATAATACAATAGACTATGAATTTTGGTTAGTTGTTGCCGATAGACCAGTTGATATTTCAGTTTATATGTCACAAATGCAATTATTATTAAATGAAACAACATCTCCTGCAATTAGAAAATTAATTTTACAGGATATTAATAAAGGAGAAAAGTTTATCAGTAATAATGTTGTTGATACTGAGTATTATTTCTTGTTTAAATCAAAAGATTCAGATCTTTTACAAAAAAGAGTTAGACAAATGATTAATGGACTAGCAACTTGTGGAATGAATGCAAGTCTTGTTAGTAATTCAGATTTAAGATTGATACTTGAAAACTTCCTTAACGGAGGTAATACTACAGAGTTTGGAACGGTGATGCCAGTATGAGTATAGGTTTAAGAAGTGAATTAGCTCCTAAAGGTTTAGATTTTAGAAGAGATCCTAGTGGTTTCTTTATAAGTGATAAATATGCAACAATTTTAACTGTTGTATCTTACCCTAAATATATCTTCCCAGGTTATTTATCTACACTTACAAATATGTCTGGAATTAAAGTAGTTATTAAACATATTCCAGTTCCATTTCAAGAAATGGCAAAGATGTTAAATAAACAAGTGGCTGACTTAAAAGAAAGATATCAAAATGAAAGAGATCAAACTGTCAGAGAACGAATTAGGCAAGATGCTGAAAGCTTAGAATATTTTACTTCTATGCTTGCAGGTAGTCAGGCACGTATTTTTGATTTTCAGATGCACATTATGATTACTGCCGATACTAAAGAGGAACTAGAAGTAAAAAAATTAAATGTTCGAAATTATTTAGATTCAATGGAATTAAAAGCAGTGGCTTTGAGATTTGAACAAGAAAAAGTTTTAAAGTCAATAATTCCAGTATTCCCTGCACAAGATATTGAACAACGAATTGGAACTCCAATTCCATCAGTTACAATAAGTGCAATGTACCCATTTATTTTTGATAGTTTAAAGGATCCTGGCCTTTCTACATTACTTGGAGTAGATTTTTCTGGTGGTGTTATTTTATTTAATCAATTCTTGTATAAGATACGTAAAGAAAATAATAGAAATAATGCTAACATGATTATTCTTGGTACATCTGGTTCTGGAAAAAGTACTGCTGCTAAATTACTTTTAAGAACTCATATTAGAAATGGTTGTCAAATTGTTATAATAGATCCAGAAGATGAATTTAGAGAAATTACTAGAACTTTTGGAGGAGATACAGTTGATATTGGTAAAGGTGGAGAATTTGGACTAATTAATCCACTTGAAATAGTAATTGATGCAGATGAAGAAGAAATTAGGCAAGGACTTGGTTATACTGTTTTAACTAGAACTTTACAATTTTTAAAGGCTTTTATGAAATATTATGATCCATCTATTGAGGAATCTGTTCTTACTATGTTTTCTGAAGTTGTACAAGATACTTATAAAAGATTTGGAATAGATTTTAACACTGATTTTTCTCATTTTACTTCAGCAGATTATCCAACATTTAGTGATGTTTATGCGACAATCAAGGGAAGGCTTATGTCAATGACTGAGCAATCACAAGAAAGAGATATTATGGAAAAACTTGAATTAAAAGTTAGACCTATTACTAAAGAATTAAGATTTTATTTTGATGGTCATACAACCTTAAAAAAGGGAAGTGACTTTATGGTATTTAACATTAAGGAGTTAATGAATAGTGATTCTAATGTTAGAAATGCGTTGTTCTTTAATGTATTAAAATATGCTTGGGGTCTATGTCTTGATTTTAATGTTGATACAATCTTGATGGTTGATGAAGCACATGTTTTATTAGGCGATAATAATGCTTTAGGAGCTGATTTCTTGGCTCAAGTTCAAAGACGTGCTCGTAAATATAATACTGGTACAATTATAATAACACAGCAACCATCAGATTTTTCAGATCCTTCTGTTATAACTCAAGGAAAAGCGATATTTGACAATTCATCTTATTATTTAGTTATGGGACTTAGAAAACAAGCTGTAGATGATTTATCTAGATTAATTGATTTAAATGAAAGTGAAATGGAAAGTATCAAACATTATTCACAAGGTGAAGCTTTGTTTGTATGTGGAAATAGAAGAATGAGAATTAATGTTGCAGTTACGCAAGAAGAATTAGACTCCTTTGGTATAGGAGGAGGTTTTTAAAATAAATATTTAAGTTTTTGGTGGTGGTATCAGTGGCAGAACAATATAATAATAATCAAGAAAGTGAAGAAGAAAGAGCAGATAGAAATAATGCTAATAATATAAGAAATGCTGCTGAAATTGCCATAGCTTCTAAAGAGCCTCATGCCGCTGCTGTAGGTGGAGCTGTCAAAGCTGCTGATAAATTAACTGGTGGGAAAAGTTCAGAAGCTTTAGGAAAAGCTGTTACTCGTATTAACAGTAGATTTCCCGGCAGTTATCGTAGGCAAAAAGCTTTAAATCATATTAACGAAAGTGGTTTTGGTGATAAAGTAGGTAGAGCTGCTTCAATGAAAAATCAATATGCTGGTAAAAATCGTACTAGTAAAGCTAATGAAGCTACTAAACCAAATGAAGCAAATAAACAAAATAAGAATACTGAAACAGTAAATAATCAAAATAATAATACTAAAACAGTAAATAATCAAAATAATAATAAATTAAAAGAAAATCAAGGTGGTTCTTCTTCTTCCTTACCTAGAAAAACAATAACCCCTTCAAGTGGAGCATCCAGTTTTAATAATAAAAAAGATTATAATAAGACTAAATCATTAACTAAAGGCTTTTTTTCTATTTTGGGTACTAAGAAAAAAGTAATTATTTTTGGTTTGTTATTTTTATTTTTTGGTTTATTTGTATTATTAATTTTTGCTTCTATAACAGCAGTTTCATCTAATATTTTTAATTATGATGATGCTTTTGGAATTAGTCAAGAAATGGGAGAAGAACATGGAAATGTTAGGCATTCTGGAAGCAATAAGCAAAATGAATTCTATGATAGGATTAGTAATGTTGTTTTACAATATCAAGCTAATGGAAAAACTGTAGATTCTTTAAAAATTGTCTCTGTTTTTACAATTCTGAAAAATAAAGGGGCTAATGTTACTTATAATAATTTTAGTGAAAGTGATATTAAAGAAATCTCAGATGCTATGTTTGATGATTCTAATACTTATAATGAAGAAACATTTAAAAATAATTTAATAAATAATATTTTTCCTAAATATTTACCTAATAGTACAGATTCTGAAAGAAAAAGTATGGCAAACTCTGTTTTTACATATATTGATGAATATTATAGTTTGATTGGAAAAGATACTAGTAATTCTTCATCTTGTGGTTCTACTGGAAGTTGTAGTTATGAGATAAAAGGTTATTATATAAGTGGAAAAGGTAATGTTACGGAAAACTTACAAATAAATGATTTGTATGTTAGATTAATGCAATGTGGTTATGGAAATGGCCATAATTATGGAGGAACATTTGGACAACCTCTTGAAGGAGAAGAATTAGTTCCTTTTGAAAAATATATTTTGGGTGTTGCTTATCAAGAAATTGGTCCAGAATCACCTAAGGAAGCAATTAAAGCACAATTAGTTGCGGCTAGAAGTTATATTTTAGCTCGTCATGCTGATATGGGTGGTTGGAGAACTTTAAAAGAAGAAGATGGTAAATGGATATTACGAGCTGCTTCTTGTACTCAAGATCAAGTTTATTGTGACCCAGATAAGGGTTGTTCAGGTAGGGATGGACAATGGAGTCAAATATATAGTGGGACAGGACATGGTTCATTTAAAAGAGCTCCAATGGCCCAAGATTCTCCTCTTAGAACATATGCTAGTGAGACAGAGGGTGAGGTTGTTGTAAATTCTCAGGGTTATATAATTTATACTGGTTTTACGTCTACAGAACAGAATAAATTTATAAAATTAGCAAATTCAGGACTAGATTATAAACAAATTTTATTACAAGTTTATAATCAAGGAAGTCGTAACTATGGAGCATCATCTACTAAAAAAATGTCATGTGGTGGTGCATCATGTGTTAGTGCAGCATCTGGTGATTACGTTAACTGGAAACAATATGAGGGACCATGGATTAATATTAATTTAGGAAATAGTGGAAGAACTATTAAACAAATTGGATGCCTTGTAACTTCAGTTTCTATGCAAATTGCTAGAAGTGGTGTTCAAACAAATATCTCTAACTTTAATCCAGGAACTTTTGTTGAATATTTGAATTCACACGGAGGTTTTGAATCTGGTGGCCTTTATGTTTGGAGTGCTGCAACATCTGTTGCTCCATCGTTCAAATTTGTTGGCAGTGTAAGTTTATCTGGCCTTTCTCAAACACAAAAATTAAGTAAAATTAAAGAAATAACTAGTCAAAGTGGAGTATATGCAGTAGTTGAAGTTAAAGGTAACACCGGACAACATTGGGTTGCAATTGATAGAGTTGA
>CACYRE010000029.1 GCA_902776735.1 uncultured Erysipelotrichaceae bacterium
TGGTGAAATAAATTTAAATATTAAATGTATTAATGATTTAAGTAATAATAAAACTAATTTAATAATAACTTGTCAAGATACTGGTAAAGGTATTAAGAAAGAAATGATTAATAGACTATTTACTAAGTTTGATAGATTAGATGTTGAAAGAAATACAACAACTGAGGGAACTGGACTAGGCCTTGCAATTACTAAGGCACTTGTGGAAATGATGGGTGGTAAGATTAATGTTGATTCACAGTATGGAAAAGGATCAATATTCATGGTAAATATTCCTCAAAAAATATCTAAGTTAACAAAACCAATTGATAACTTAACAGTAACTCAAAAGTTAAGACTAGAAAATTTAGATATAGAAAATTTCACTGGTAGGAAAATACTAATAGTATACTAATAGTCGATGACAATAAATTAAATATTAAAGTAGCTCGTAAGGCTTTAAAAGACTTTAATTTTATAATTGATGAATGTTATAACGGAGAAGAGTGTCTTGAAAAAGTAAAGAGTAATAAATATGATTTAATTTTAATGGATATAATGATGCCTATTATGAGTGGAGAGATATGTCTTTCTAAATTAAAAGAATTAGAGAGTTTTAACACTCCAGTAATAGCCTTAACTGCCGATGCCTTAGCATTTTTAAAAATAATTCAAATAAAAGTAATATTCCAAAGTATGATCCAAATATAGATAGATTTAAAAATACAGAAGCATATGTATTTGGAGCTGATGATGAAAATGAAGATAAAAATATAGAAGAACTTAATGAATAAAATATCATATGAAAACATAATTAAATAAATAAGAAAATTCTAATTATTTAGATATTTTTAAAATAATTACTTTATTATAACCAGACATTTTTGTAAGTTAATACTTGAGACATTATTGCAAGTTAATCATAAATGATAACACTAATAAATTTGTTATTTGACACTATATAAAAATAGTTATATTATATAAGCGGTGATGGTGATGAATACTGAATATGAGATTAGAATTTTGGAAATAGATAAGAAAGCATTTATTTCTAAATTAGAAGAACTAGGAGCTAAAAAAGTTGGAGAATTTTTTCAAAAAAGATTTGTTTATGATTTTAACCCAGTTGATCCAAATAAATGGATTAGATTAAGAACCAATGGTAAAGATACAACTTTAACAATAAAAGAAATAACTAAGAAAAATGATATAGCTGGGACAAAAGAGTTAGAAGTTGGTGTTTCTGATTTTCAGACTACTAATAAAATATTAAATAAGTTAGGTTATGTTGCTAGAAATTATCAAGAAAATAAACGAGTAAGATACATGTTAAATAATGTAGAAATTGATATTGATACTTGGCCACTTATCCCTACATATGTAGAATTGGAAGGTAAAGATATTGAATCAGTTAATAATTTAGTAAAAATACTTCATGTTAATGAAGATAAAATAACATCTTTAGATGTAGCATCTATATATAATGAAATATATAATATTGATATTTTGAGCATAAAAAAATTGGAGTTTTAATATGAAAGTATGCTGGAACATAACAGGTCAATGCAATAAAAATTGTAAATTTTGTTTTAGAGAAAAAAGATATAATGATTTAGATTTAGATAAATGTCTGATTATTTTGGATAATATTGTTAAGTTAGAAATTTCTAAAATAAATTTTGCTGGTGGAGAACCTTTATTATATGATAACTTACCTCTTTTATTAAGTGAAAGTAAGAAACGAGGAATTTATAATAAATTATCAACTAACGCTATGCTTTTGAATGAAAAAAATATTAAAGATATCTTAAAAAATGTTGATATGCTTGCAATTTCTGTAGATTCATCTTCGGATGAAGAAAATTATTTTTTAGGTAGGGGAGCTAATCATTATGCTCATGTAAAAAAAATTATTCCATTAATAAAAAAGACTTTTCCAAATATCAAAATTGAAATAAATACTATAATAACTAGTCAAACTATAAATGGTTTGCATGAATTATATAATTCTATTATTAAAGAATTTAAAAATGATGAAATTTATATGTGGAAATTAATTAGATTTTGTCCTTTTAGAGATATGGAAGTTTCGGTTATTAATAAATTTGAAATTTCAGATGCTGAATTTCAAAAAATTGAAAGAGAATTTAGTAGTTTAAAATCAAATATACTTATTAATATATTAAATATTGATGACATGGCTAGTAAAAATATAATTAATCCGAATGGTGTATTAGAAATAAATATGGATAAACAAACTAAGTATGTTGATTTAAAAAATAAAAATCTCTCTCTCAAAGATAATTACTTAAGAAAATATAGTAATGGTGATTATATTCAAAATATAAATTTAAATTTATTTAAAATATTTTATGAAGTTGCTAAATATGGGAGTTTGTCTTTAACTTCAAAAAAAATAATTATTTCTCAACCTGCTATTTCTAAATCAATTAAACAATTAGAAGATATTCTTGATGAGCAATTGTTTTATAGAACTATTAATGGTATGAGTTTAACTTCTAAAGGAAAAGAATTATTTAATTATGTAGAAGAAGCTAATAATTGTATTAGAACAGGAATTAGAAGTGTTATTGAATCTAATATTTTATCTAAAGGTAAATTATGTGTTGGTGCGCCAAGTCATATTGCATCATTTTATTTATATGACAAAATAAAAAAATTTCATATGGATTATCCTAAAATTGAAATATCAATAATATCAAGGTCAACAGATGATTTAATTAAAAAATTAGAAAACCATGAAATAGATTTTATAATTGATGCTGCGCCAATAGAAGAAAACAATAAACCTCTAAAAATAGATGACCTAGGTAAATATGAACATTGTTTTGTTGGATTAAAAAAACATAATTATAATAATTCTATAAACTCTATAAAAGATTTAGAAAATTATCCTTTAATTTTACCCGTTGCCCATAGTTTTCATCGAAAAAGATTAAATGATATTGCTTATAATTATGATACTAAATTTAATAATGTTATTTCTATAGAAACTTCTGAAATGATAAAAGAGTCTATTTTACAGGATGTAGGAATTGGCTATATTTTAAAAGAAGTGGTTAAAAGAGAATTAGAAGAAGGAATATTTGAAGAAATAAGAATAGAAGAAGAACTACCATCTATAGATTTAAAATTAGTCTATATAAACGAATATTTAACAAATATACCAAAAATGTTTATAGAAAATTATTTTAAAAAGTAAATACTTAAAGGTATTTATTTTTTTGTTATATTATATATAAAATTAAGTTATATATGTAAAAATAATTAAATAAATTTATAAAAAAAATAATATCTATATTCTATATATAATATAGATATTATTATTTAGAAATATATATTTTTTTATAATAATTAATATAAAAAACTGATAATTTTCATAATACAAATAATATTTTATATTTATATTGAAAGGAAATGATTAATTGATATAAATATGTTAATTTATAAATATTATTTGGAGGAAAAATTGTTTATGTTAGATTATTTTAAAATATTAGCAATTAAATATAATTTATCTTTGGATAAAGTAATTTCAATAGCTTTAAATAGATATGGAATTATCATAAAAGATTGTAATGAAAATAGATTGAGATTTAATTTAAATTTACTTAATAATAAAAAAGATAATTTTTATGCTGTTTGTGTAAATACTTTTAAAAAATCACCTTTTTTACTGGAAGATAATAGTTTATATCTTGATGGAATAAAGATTGGTTATGCTCATAATATTACTAAAGATAATTGCCTAGCAACATATTTTAGAAATAATAAAAAAGCTATAACTTTTAATTCTAATTCTCGAAGTAAATGTGTTGGGTGTAAATTTTGTGGTACCTATAGTTTAAAAGATGATGATAATTTAGATTTTTCTAATAAAGAAAATATTATAGCTTATTTTACTAAATTACTTATTGAAAATAATATTTCTTCTATGAAAAAAATTGAAAGTATTACGATATGTACAGGTTGTTTTAAAGATGAAGATGAGTTAATAAAACACTTATTATTAGTTAATAATGCATGTAAAGAAATGGGATTTATAGGAAGAATTAATTATATTGGTTCACAACTAAGAGATTATTCCAAAATAAAAAAATTAGCTAATGAAATTAAAAATTTCGGTATATATTTAACAATTGAAAAGTTTTTAGATAGAGAAAAATATATGAAAAAAGAAAAAGCTAGTTTAACTCTTCCTAAAGCAAAAGAATTATTAGAATATTGTTCATCAATAGGAATAACAACAACTTTTTTATATATTTTGGGATTAGAGGATTTAAAAACAATTGAATATTATTTTAATTATTTTAAAGATAGTATTAATAAATTTCCCATAGTTCAAGTTTTTCAAGATTATACGCCAATGCAAGAAAGATATAGATGTATAGAAGCAAAAGATATTGAATATTATCTAAAAGCAAGAAAAATAATTGCCAATATATTTAAAGATAGAAATATGGAATTAAATTCTTGGGAATGTTTTAGAAGTATTCATTTTAAAGATACGAAGGTAGTAAATAATGAAAGATAATGAACTTGAATTAATTAAAAAATATATATTAACGGCTAATAGAATATTAATTCATTTAATGTATTTAAAATGTTATTGTAAAAATAATGAAATATCAGAAGATATGTTGAAAAATAAAAATCCTGGGCATCTTGGATCTAGTTTAACAATTAATTTTATTATTGGAAATTTAAATTATTTTTTTAATAAAAACAAACTTACGCACCAGTTAGTAATTGGTACTGGTCATAGTGGAGCTTCATTAATTATAAATAAATGGTTAGATGCAACGCTTGAAGTGGAAAATAAAGAATATTCAAGAAATATTGATGGCTTAAATAATTTAATTAATTCATTTGGAACAAAAATACGTTCAGAAATAAATCCTAGCTATCCAGATGTTATCTATGATGGTGGTGAATTAGGTTATTCTTTAGGAGTTGCATATGGATATGCTATTGATTCACCAGTAGATATTGTACCCTGTATTATAGGCGATGGTGAGGCAGAGGAGGGAACTCTAGCAGCTTCTTGGCAATTAAATAAAATATTAAAGACTAAGAGTAAAGTTCTACCAATAATCAATCTAAATGGTTATAAGATGTGTTCTAAATCATTTTTGTCAAGAGAAAGTAATAAAGACTTACTTAATTATTTTTCATCTTTTGGATATAATACTAAAATTGTTGATATTAGAAATAGCTCAAACTTTAAAAAATGTATTAATAATTTTCAAAAAGCTTTGACAGCTTCTTTAAATTGTGAACATCCATTAATAATTTTAAAATCATATAAAGGTTATACTTTACCCAAAGTTAATAATATTGAATTTGAAAATACAATTAAATCCCATAAAAATCCCCTCGTTGAATATAATTCTTATAATAAAATAATTATATTAAGAGAATTTTTAAAAAAATATAATGTTACTATTTTTAATTCAAATGGTAAATTAATTAATAATTTTATAGAATTTTATAGTACCAAAATAAATAGGAATTTTTATAATATAAAATCAATTAATATTTCTAAAATAAAAAAAGATAATTCCTCTAACATATTAGAAAAATATTTAGATGAGTTTTTTAAAAAAAATAATGGACTAATTTTTTCACCAGATGAAATATATTCAAATTTTATTTTTTCACTTAGTAGTAAATCTATAGAAATTTTGAATGAAAATGTATTACAAGCTCTGTACCAAGGCTATATTCAAGCAGGTAATCAAGGCTTTTACATAGGATATGAAGGATTTATGTCTATGATTACAAGCATGATTTCTCAATATTATAAATCACTTGTTCAAGAAGAACTAGCTAATAGAAAAAATATAAAGAATTCACTTAATTATATTCTTACATCAACTTGTTTTGAAAATACATATTCACATCAAAATCCAAATTTCGTAAATGAATTATTAGGAAAAAATGATAAATACTTTAATATATTATTTCCTAAGGATGAAAATAATTTATTAAAATGTTTGCAATATATTTCTACAACTAAAAATAAAATTAATATTATAACAACATCTAAAAGACATACTGCAATTTATCAGAGCGTCGAAGAAGCAAATATTCGAATTGATATAATTCACAAATCTTTAAAACCTAACATTATTTTATGTGCAACAGGTGATTATATGCTTGATGTAATAGATAATGTTTATGAAGATTTAAAAAAATTAAATATATTTGCTGATATTATTTATATTACTAATCCTAAAATATTTGATGTTAAAAGTATTAATTCTCTGTCTGAAGAAGAATTTAATTATTTTTTTAATAGAAATATTCCAACTTTATATTTATATTCAGGTTATGCTTATATAATTAAGTCTTTGCTATATGAAAGATGTAATTATATAAAGGTAATAGGTTATGAAGATGAAATTAAGTTTTTTGGTAGTTTAAATAATAATTTAAAAGCAAATAATATGTCTCTATCAGATATTAAAAATTTATGTTTTGAAATGTTAAAATTAAAAAATTAGGAGTTGATTTAAAATGAATAATTATGAGTTTTGGAATAAATATTTAAAAAAACTAAAAGAAGTAATAAAAAATATGTATCAAGAACATACTAAATTACAAATTGATTTACATATTCACTCTAATTATAGTGCAGATGGTAAACAAAGCATTAAAGAAATAATAGAAAGTACTAATAAATTAGGCTTTGATATAATCTCTATAACCGATCATGATACATTAGATGCTTATAATGAAATTTATGAATATGTCAAAAATGGTTTAACAAAGCCTTTAATTATTCCTGGTGTAGAATTTACTATAGATAATAAAGAGTATGGTAGTCAGTGTCATATATTACAATTATTTGTTAATCCATTTGATAAAGAAATACAAAAAAATGTTTTAGTTAATAAAAAAGCCATGTTTAATAGAAGTAAGATACAATTTAAAAGATTAGAAGAAAATTTAGCAATTCAAGAAATATGTAAAAAATATAACATAGTATTTTCATATACAGAATATATAAAATATCTTGAAGATAATAAACTTGTACCAGAATATGATACTTTATGTCTATATTTAATTAATAAGTTTAAAAGTAGAAAGATTACTACATTTAATATATTAAATTTACTGGAAAAATATAACATAAAAGATTGCTACAGTGATAGAAAAAAATATAAGGAAATAAGATTTAAAAAGTTACGAGATAAATATCAAAATATTGCTGATAATAATTATAATCCTAGATTTTTATTATCTATGTTAGCAGTTAGAGAAGTAGATGATGATTGGTGGGATAAACCAAGTAGTGGTAGTATTTCAGTTAATTCTTATGGTCAAATAAAAATTTCAGAATTAAATAAAAGATTTTGTAGTATTTGGGCCCATCCTTCTGAGGCATGTCTTCAAGTAGTAGAGAAATATATAAAAGTTAATGAAAATATTTTAGGAATTGAATTAAATATTAGAAATAAATATAGTGATATAAATAAATTATCTAATATTTTAAACAGTAATAATTTATTATTAACAATTGGTTCTGATAGTCATGATAATAGTTTAAAGTTTTATGATAACAAAGAGTTTTATTCAATTGATTCAAAAAAGGTATTAGATTTAATAAATTATAAAAAGAAGGTAAGATAATAATGATAGTTGATTTTCATTTACATAGTAATTGTTCAGATGGCCTACTTTCACCAGAAGAACTAGTTAAGGAGTCTTTAAAAAATAATTGTAGTATTATTGCACTAACAGATCATGATATAGTTAATGATTATAGTTATATGGAAGAAAATTATAATTTACCCATTATTTCTGGAATTGAATTTAATACTAGTATTAATAAATTACATCTATTGGGATATGGTATAAAAAAAATAGATGAATTAAATAAAAAATTATATGATTTAAGAAAATATAATGAAAATGTTTGTATTGAAGTAATATTAAAATTACAAGCAGCAGGATATGATATATCTGTTGAAAAAGTTATAGATTTTCTAAAAAATTCTAATTTAGAATATAAAATATTAGATAAAAGAAAACTTGTTAAATATTTAATTTATAAAGGCTATGTTAATAATACTCATGCTGCCTATCAAAATTTAATTGGTCAACAGCAAAGATTCTATGTTCCAAATAAAAAAATGTCACCAGAAGAGGCAATTAATTGTATTATTGAGTGTGGAGGAGTAGCAGTACTTGCCCATCCAAATACAATAAATTTAGATGCAGCAGATTTAGAAAAAGAAATAAAATTATTAAAGGATAATGGTTTAACTGGAGTTGAGGTCTTTAATGGAAAAGCCAAATTAAATTATGGATTAATTTTAGATTTAGCTAATAAATATGATTTAATTCAAACATTTGGATCAGACTTTCATAATCCAGAAATTGATAAAATAGGTATTTTTATAGAGAATGATGAACAAGTAGAAAAGTTTTGTCAAAAGATAAAAAAGAAGATAAAATAATAATTAGGATAGGAGAGAAAAGAAAATGAAGAAAGAAGAAATAAAATTAGGTGTTGAAAAAGGAAAAGTTGTTTTAGATGAATATAATGATGAATGGGAAAGAATTTATAAAGAAGAAGAGAAAAAACTAAATAGATTAATTGGCAAATATGTTATAAAAATTGAACATGTAGGAAGTACTGCCATACCGGGATTAATTGCTAAACCAATAATTGATATAGGAATTGCTGTAGAAGACTTAAATAAAAATTTAGACTATATTGAAATATTAAAAAATAATGGTTATGAATATAGAGATGATAATGGTATAAAGGGTGAAAGATTATTTAAAAAAATTAATAATGGTCTTACAACACATTTTATTCATGTAGTAGAAATAAAAAGTAAGAGATGGCATGATTTTATAACATTTAGAGATTATTTACTATCACACCCCGAAGAAATAAAAACATATGCAGATTTAAAGAAAAGCTTAGAAAAAAAATATGCTAATGATAGAAAACAATATACTGCCAGTAAAAATAAATACATATCAGAAATAATAGAGCAAGCAGATGAAATAAATAATAATAGTAGTACCAGTAATAATCAAACTACTAATGAATAAGCAATATGCAAATATCAAATTTATAATTATGATAAAATTTTAATTGATATAATGTTGCCTATTATGAGTGGAAATCTTTGCCTTTCTAAATTAAAAAAAATAGATAATAAAAGTAATATTCCAAAATATAATCCAAATATAGATAGATTTAAAAGTATAGAAGCTTGTGTATTTGGAGATGATAATAATATAAATGATATATAAGATGCTAAACAATAAGGTATCATAGACATAATTATATTTATATAGGAAAGTAAACCACTATTTGTAAATTATATTAGAGTTATATAGAACTAATCATTAAATAACTGAGGTATTAGAAATGAATAATAATGAAGAACTAGAAAAAAATTCAAGTAAAATGGAAAAAAAGAAAAGTCTGATAGAAATCTGTTAAGACTAGAAATATTTATAGGATTTATTTCATCAATTATATTTCTGATTTTAATTCTTATAGCATCCATTGTTGTACAAAAATGGATTAAAGTATTACTATCTATTTTTGGATTAATAATATTTACTATTGGAATCTATAATTGTATTAAAATAGAACAAAGAGCAGGATATTATGAGTGTCAAAAATGCCATTATAAATATGTTCCAACATATTTAAATGTATTACTAGCTATGCATATAAATAGAACAAGATATATGAAATGTCCAAAATGCAATCAACGAAGTTGGCAGAAAAAAGTTATAAGTAAATAAAAAAATACAAATATCGTTTAAATTTTAATATGAAAAAGATAATATAATGGTAGATTAAAAAATTATATCGAATATTATAACAATTATAGATATCAACAGAATATAAAAATGATGACTAAAGTTTAATATTGAAGGCATCTTTTTTACTTCCTAATATTTTTCTATTTTATTTACTTCTTGACTTTAGCTACATTTAAAATAATTTTATTATTGTATAATATTGAGACATTTTTGTAAGTTATACTTAATACTTTATCCTCAGCCAATCGTACTATTATCTATATTTTAAATTAATATTATTGACTTTTATATATTTAATGACGTAAAATAAAACCAATGTTAGGGAGATATAAATGATATTAGATGGTAAATTAGTAAGACAAGAATTATTAAAAAAATTATATAAAAAATATGAAAATATTAATCCGGGACTTGTAGTAATTCAAGTAGGAGACGATTTTGCAAGTACTAATAGTAATTCAAGTAGGAGACGATTTTGCAAGTACTAAGTATATAAGACAAAAAGAAAAATTGGCGAATGAGTTGGGTGTTAATTTTAAATTACTTAAGTATGATAATATAAGAACATCTGAATTGATTGGAGTAATAGAAAAACTTAATGATAATCAAGAAGTTGATGGTATAATTGTTCAATTACCACTACCAAAGACAATTAATTATGATTTGGTAAGAAATAGTATTGATCCTAAAAAAGATATTGATGGTGTAAATGATGAAAATAGAGTTGCTCTACTTGATAATAATGAAAATGGTATGATTCCTTGTACTGCTCTAGGTATAATAAAAATACTAGATTATTACAATATAGATGTGAGTGGTAAAGATGTAGTAATTATTGGTAGGAGTATTCATATTGGATTACCTTTATATAATACAAAGAATGCAGATATTATAATTAGTAGTGTTGGTAAACCTAATTTTATTACTCAAGATATGGTTAGAGAAAATGTTTGTTTAATAGATGTAGGTTTTAATTATTATAATGGTAAAATATGTGGTGATGTATCACAAAATCTTACTAAGTATAAATATTTAACACCTGTTCCTGGTGGAGTAGGCCAAATGACAGTCTATTCAATTTATGAAAATTTATATAAAGCTTATTACTTAAATAGAAAAGATAATAAAAAAATCCTATTAAAAAATAGTTAAAGTTAAAAAATATTTACCAAATGCTATTTTATGCTATAATAGACATATCGATGTTGATTAAGAAGCAGTAATATAATGATTATTTTTAGAGAGTCTATGTTTGGTGAAAATAGATAATATAGTTATATGAATTCATCTTAGGAGTCCTTATTAATAGTAAGCGTTATCTCGCGTTAAGAGAATTAAGTGTATAGTTATTCTATAAATTAAGGTGGTACCGCGATAATTCGTCCTTATTGGGGTACTTTTTTTTGGGGTGAAGTTATGAAAAATAGATTTATATTTGATTTAGATGGAACAATCTGACTTTTCTAAAGAAGTTGAATATTTTAGAAATATTTTAACAGAAGAAGAAAGTAGTATTTTTATTCCTAAAATACCTAAATTGCTAGAAAAATATGAGAGTACTTTTAAAAGATATAATACTGAGGATTTAAAATTATTTTTAAATAATGAAACAGGTCTTAATTTTACAAGTAGTATGTTAAATAGTTGGTATGAATCATTAATTCCTGATAATTATAAAGAGGTTGAAGGTATAAGGGAAATTCTAGAATATTTAAAATCTAAAAATAAAAGTATGGTAGTTCTATCTAATTGGTTTACTTTTAATCAAAAAGAAAGATTAAAAAAAGCTAATTTAATTAATTTTTTTGATGAAGTATATGGTGGAGATATTTTTTTAAAACCTAGCAAAGAAGCTTATTCTCTAGCTTGTGGAAGATATGATAAAAAAGATTGTGTTATGATTGGGGATAACTTAAATAATGATGTTATAGGAGCAAATATTAATGGAATTGATGCACTATTTTATAATTCTAATAACATAGATATTAGAAATAAAAAGATTAAAAGTATAAATAATATGAAAAAAATTAAGGAGATGTTTTAAATGAAAATAGAAGAGATAAAAAATAGTTTAAAAGATGCTGAAAAGCTTGTTACAGACATAGAAAGTTTAAATGATTTAAGAATTAAGTATTTAGGCAAAAAAGGTATAATTAGTGAACTTAATCAAGAAATTCGAAATATACCAAACGAAGAAAAAAAAGAGTTTGGTATGAAAGTAAATGAATTAAAAGAGCTTTTTAATAATTTTTATAATAGTAAAAAGGATGAATTAGAAAATATTTTATTAAATGAAAAATTAAAGAATGAAGCGATTGATATTACTCTTCCTGCTACTAAGATTATAATTGGTGCTCCTAATATTTTAGAAAAATTGGTTGAAGAAGTAGAAGAAATTTGTATGTCTATGGGATATGATGTTGTAGATGGCCCTGAAATTGAAGAAGACAAATATAACTTTGAAATGTTAAATATTCCTAAAGGTCATCCAGCTAGGGATGCTCAAGATACATTTTATTTAGAAGGTGA
>CACYRE010000030.1 GCA_902776735.1 uncultured Erysipelotrichaceae bacterium
TTTTTATTATTTCCAATTATCATAATTCATCACCACTTCTATTTTTAAATTGTAGTATTATCGGTGTTCCTTCAAAGTCAAAATTTTCTCTTATTTTATTTTCTAAATATCTTTCATAAGAAAAGTGAACTAATCCTTTATTATTTACTCTAAAAGTAAATTTTGGTGGTTTAATACCAGTTTGTGCTGTGAAATATATTTTTAATCTTTTGCCTTTATATGATGGTGGAATATTTAGTTCATAGGCATCATTTATTACTTCATTAAGGAGTGAAGTTTTTATTTCTCTTTTTATATTTTCTTTTACTTTTATTATTTCTGGCATTAATGTATGAATTCTTTTTTTAGTAAGGGCTGATAGAAATACGATTGGAGCATAAGGGGCAAATTGAAATTCTGCTCGCATTAATTTTTGAAAGTCATTAATTGTTGTATCTTTTACAGTATCCCATTTATTAACGGCAAATATTAAACCTTTACCTCGTTCAATGGCATATCCAGCAATATGTTTATCATGCTCTTTAATTCCTTCTTCAGCATTTATTACGACTACACAAATGTCTGATCTGTCAATTGCTTTCATTGATCTAAATAGTGAATACTTTTCGATATTTTCATAGACTTTTTGTATTTTAATATAGAATCAATTGAGTCACGTGTTGTTCCAGCAACTGGGGAAACAACCACTCTATTTTCATTTAATAAAGCATTTATTAAAGAACTTTTACCTACATTAGGTCTTCCAATAAAACAAAATTTACATCTTGTATCTTCTTTTTCTTCTACTTCTTTAAAATCTTTAGTTACTTCATCCATAAGTTCAATGAATCCGGTGTTGTGAATACTACTTATTGGAATATAATTATCAAAACCTAGTTCATAGAAATCATATAAATTATTTTTAGTTTCTTTTACATCAACTTTGTTGATAGCAACAATTACTTTTTTATTTGATTTTCTAAGTAAGTCTCTAACTACTAAATCATTTGAAGTTAATCCTTCTTTTCCATCTACAATAAATATAACAACATCTGCTTCTTCTATTGCGATAGATGCTTGTAGTTTTATTTCAGTATTGAAATCCATTTTTGATGTATCTATTCCACCTGTATCTATTAAATAAAATTTTTTGTTATTGTATGTTGCTTCTTGATAAATTCTATCTCTTGTAACACCTGGAGAATCTTCTATAATTGAAACTCTTTTTCCAACTATTTTATTAAATAAAGTACTTTTTCCAACATTAGGTCTTCCAACTAAAGCAACTGTAGGTAATTTCACGATATCCCCTCCAATTCGTTTTTATTGTATCATAAGTTAATTAAGTTTAAAAGAAAAAGTATTTTAAATATACTTGATTAATGGTATAATTTACTAGAAGGTGATGGTATTTTGGAAAGAGAAAAAGATTATTGGTATAATAGTGCAAATGTAATTACTAATTTAATTATAATTACTATATTATTTATAATGATTTGTAGTCAATCTTTTGCAGCTAATGGAGATAATTCATTTAAATTAATAACCAGTATGATTAACCATAATATTACTTATGTTTTAATATTAATTTATTTTGTGTTGTTGAAATTTAAAATAGGAAAGAAGTATTTTAATTACTTAAATTTATTTTTGTTAGTTTTATATTTAATATCAACAATTACTTCTTTACTTACTTTATTTCAATCTTTTACTTTAAGTACTGTATTTGATTTTATTATTAATTTTGTCTTTCTAGTATATTTTTCTCATACTATGTTTAGAGATACTTCTTATTGGAAAGAATATAGATTAGGAGATTCTCCTTTTAATGAATTTGATAATGATTGGTATTTTTATGTAGTAGTTATACTTGGAGTACTAAGTTTATGTATTAATTTAATATCTGTTGCTGAAATAAAAGGAGTTATTTTAGCTATTCTAGATTGTATTTATGTTGTGTTATTTGGTAGATATGTTTATTTATATAGAGATTATTTAGATAGTCATAAAATAAGTATTAATAATAGTGGTAATTTTGATGAAATTAAGGATAATATAAAAGAATCTATTAATAAAGTTAATGATATTATAGTAGATACTACTGATAAGATTGTTGATGATACTAAAGAAATTTCTAAAAAGTTAAATGATAATAATGAGAAAGATAAAAAAGATTCTAAGAATAATAAAAAGAAAGGAGATAATAAATAATGGATTTATTTGATGAGGTAAGTAAAGAGAAAAAGGAATTTCCTAGGACTAAATCTTTAAAGAAGAGTGTAGAGAAAAGAAATTATAATTTTTATCAATTGTTTTCTTTTTGGTTATTTGTAATTATATTTTTCTTGGGTATTATATTTGGAAATTTATTTTCTACTTGTAAAGCTTCTACTTATTATTTTTCTTCTAATTGTGTTAATCAATTTAATTATTCTTTAATGGTATTAATTTGGTTTGTAGGATTTGTTATTTCTGTTTGTATATTTGCTGTTGGACATATTATTTATTTACTTGAAGATATCAATAAAAAACTTCACTAAAATAGCAAATATTATTGATTTTTAATATAAAACATGATAATTTTAATATGTAAGCATAAAAGATGCTTAATAAAAAATAGGGAGGTATATAATAATGAAAAAAGTTGAGTTAGTAGAAGCAGTAGCAACTGCAACTGGATTAACTAAAGCAGATTCTACAAGAGCAATTGATGCTACTTTAGCTGCTATTACTGATGCTTTAGCAAAGGGAGATAAAGTACCATTAGTTGGTTTTGGAACATTCGCTGTTTCAGAAAGAGCTGCACGTGAAGGACGTAATCCAAGAACTGGAGAAACAGTTAAGATTGCTGCTAGAAAAGCTGTTACTTTTAAAGCTGGATCTGCTTTAAAAGAAGCTGTAAACTAATTTTTACGTGTATTTGGAACCATTTTGGTTCCTTTTTTAATTATATAGAAGTGTTTAAATGGTAATGTACTTTATGAATATTGTGCAGAAAAAATCTGTTTTTTGTTGTGAATGTAGTGTTAAAGCTATAAGTAGTTTTAAATTTTGTAAAGATTGTGGAGTAAAATTAATAAAAAATGAGTAAGAAAGAAGTAAAAAAAGATAATAAAAAATTAATTGTATTTGTTGTTTTCATTTTAATTATTTCGGTTAATAAACATTTGTTATGTGTAAAGAGAGAGTTTAATTTAACTCTTTTTTTATATCTATGTTATAATATTTTTAGGTGGTGATTTAATGCTAGATGTTGCTTTGAAGTTACTTAAGGAGCTAACAAGTAATGGATATAAAGCATATATAATTGGTGGCTTTGTAAGAGATTATTTATTAGATATAGAATCAAACGATATAGATATTACTACAAATGCTACTCCTAAGGAAATCAAAGAAATATTTACTGATAGTTGTTTACCAACTGAGGATTATGGTTCAGTTACTGTTATTTTAAAAGGAATTAGATTTGAAATTACTACTTTTAGAAAAGAAATAGGTTATATTAATAATAGAAGACCTGCTGAAGTTAAATATATTGATGATTTATATCCAGATCTTTTAAGAAGAGATTTCGTTATTAATACAATTTGCATGGATGAGAATGGTAAGATAGTTGATTATTTAAAAGGAGTAGAAGATCTTAATAATAGAGTAATTAGAACTGTTGGTGATGCTAAAAAAAGTTTTACAGATGATGCATTAAGAATACTTAGAGCTATTAGATTTGCTACTATTCTGAATTTTAGGCTAAATGATGATATTATTGATGCTATTAAAGAGACTAAATATTTAATTAAGAATTTAAGTTACTATCGCAAGAAAAATGAATTAGATAAAATATTTACTAGTCCTAATGTTAAAATAGGAGTAAAATTAATATTAGATTTAGGGCTTGATAAAGAATTAGAATTAAATAATTTAGATAAATTATTGGATACTAATACTACTAGTTTAATTGGTATATGGGCTATATTAGATGTTAATTCTAAATATCCATTTAATAAGAATGAGAAGGATTTAATTAATGATATAAAAAAAGTTTATAATTTAAATAACATGGATCCTTATGTTTTATATAAATATGGATTATATGTTAATAGTGTTGCTGGTGAAATAAAAAATCTTGATATTAAAAAGATTACTGAGTCTTATGCTAATTTAGCTATTAAGAGTAAGAAAGATATAGATATAAAAGCAGAAGATATTATTCATTTACTAAATAGAAAACCTGATAAATTTTTAAATGATATTTATGATGATATTGAAAGAAAAATATTATATCGTAGGTTATTGAATAAAAAGAGTGAGATATTAAATTATATTAATAATAATTATAAATAGGAGGTTGGTTATGAAAAGAAATTTAAAATTATTTGTTTTAGTCGTTTGCTTTGGAATGTTTTTGAATGTTAATGCTATTGATTATGGTGTTAAAACATTGATTCCTATAAATGAATCAGCTAATATAAAAACTGATTATTTTACTTATAATGGTATTTCTTATGGTGGTGTTGATAGTAGTGGACATACTTTATTTAATTTTTCGTCTATAACTAATAATAGTGGTAATAGGCGAGCTAATTATATATCAATAGATATTTTATTGTTTGATGGTGATAAGAAGAATATTGGTTTTATTACTTATTGTTCTAAGAGTGATTTGGATAGTGATTATAATGGTTATACTTTAAAGAATGGGGCATCAACTTCATATAGTGTACAAGTATTAAAGAAGTATTTTATAGATGGAAAGAGTCTTAATAATATTAAATATTATAGTGTTCTTGATGATAATAGAGATTGTAGAAATGGTGGATATAATAAATATGCAGGCTTAACTATTGAAGAAATTACTAATGGTAGTGTTTCTAATAGTTATAAGCCTAAAAGTATTTATTCCTTTGGTAATATGGAATTGCCTGATTTATCTAATATATCTTCTAAAGTAATTGCAATTGCTACTTCTATTTCAGTATTGATTATTATTGGAATATTAATTATTCAAGGATTAATATTAAATTCTTTACATAAGAAAATGTTTTTTGAAGGTACAATTCTTGCATATTTACCAGTAGCAAATATATATATTATGTTTAAATTAGCTTTTGGTAAAATATTAGCATTTATTTTTACATTATTTTGTTGCTTTTCAATGTACTTATATTTTAGTGGTAATAGGGTACTATTTTATATTTCCTTATTTATTTTAATGTTTGCTTTTTTACTTGATATAATTAAATTAATTACTAAAAAATATACATTATTATATTTTGATTCTAAAAGGGAAAACAATAATTCTTTTAATAGAGTTAATAAAGTTACAGAATATGATGATAATAATACTTCTTCTTATATAAATAGAGATAAAAGTTTACTTAATAATAATTCTCCTAGTTTAATAGATGATGGTAATAAACAGGTTGATTTAAATTATGGTAATAATGATAATAATAATCAATTGTCTAATAATGGAAATAGTAGTAAAAGAAATGATGAAGATTCTGATTTGTCTAAGATGTTTAGATAAGTCTTTTCTTAAAGAGTATATAATGGTATTATATTGAGTTATGGAGTTGATTATATGGATGAACTTGTTAATATATTTAAAGATGGTAGTTTTTCTATACCTATTTATATGTTAAAGAATTATAAGAAACTAAAATTAAAGATTAATGAATTTGTCTTTTTAATGTACTTATATAATAAAGGTAATAATTTTTTATTTAATCCAGATAAGATTTCTAAAAGTTTAAATATTGATTTAACTGAGGTTATGGGATTAATTAGTGTTCTTACTGATAAGGGATTAATTAGAGTAGATGTTATTAAAAATGATAAAGGGTATATGGAGGATGTTGTTATTATGGATGATTTTTATAAAAAATTGTCTTTAATAATAATGGATGATGTTAATGTAAGTAAAAGTAATGAAATTGATGGGTCTAGTATTTTTGATTTAATTGAGAAAGAATTTGGTAGAACTTTAGGTCCAATTGAGATTGAGATTATAAAGGGATGGCTTGAGAATAATTTTAGTGAGGAGTTAATTAAAGAGGCTTTAAAAGAGGCTACATTTAATGGTGTATCTAATTTAAGATATATTGATAAGATTTTATATGAATGGTCTAAAAAGGGTATAAAAACAGCAAAAGATGTGGCAGAAAATAGAGAGAAGAGAAATGAAAGTAAAAGTCGTGACGAAGAAAAAGATATAGATTTAGATACTTTAGAATGGAATTGGTTTGATGGAGATGAATAATAGAGTTAAATTAATTGGAGATTATTTAGATAGTTTGTTTCCTAATCCAAAGACAGAGCTTGTTTTTCATTCTGATTATGAATTATTGATAGCTATTATGTTGAGTGCACAAACTACTGATAAAAGAGTGAATGAAGTGACTAAAGTTTTGTTTTCTAAGTATTGTTTGGAAGACTTATGTAACGCTAATATTGATGATTTAGAGAATATACTTAGACCTTTAGGTTCTTTTAGAAAGAAAGCTATTTATACTAGAGATATTGCTCGTACTTTGATTAATGTTTATAATGGAGTGGTTCCAAAAGATAAAGAACTTTTAGTAAAATTTCCGGGAGTTGGTGTTAAAACGGCTAATGTTTTTTTAAGTGAATTTTATGGGTATCCTGCGATTGCTGTTGATACACATGTTGAAAGAGTTGCTAAAAGACTTAGATTGGCCTATATGAATGATGATGTTTTAAAGGTTGAGAGTAAGTTAGAAAGTAAATTTTCTAAGAATGAGTGGAGTAGGAGACATTTGCAATTTCTTTTATTTGGTCGATATTATTGTAAGGCTATTAATCCCAAATGTAGTGGGTGTTGTTTAAGTAATATTTGTAGATATTTTAATGATTTAAAGAAATAAAGGGGGGTTTGAAGCCTTTTTTTTTATAAAAAAAAGTGAATTTTAAAATTCACTTTAAGGAGTAGTTGTATTTGTTTGATTATCTGTATTAGTTGGTTCAGTTGGCTCAGTCTGGTCGGTTGGCTCTGTAGGTGTTATTGGAGTTTCTTCTGGTTGTTTTTCAAGAGTTATGCTTGCGGCGTTACCAGTTATTCCACTATATGATTTATAGGTTGCTACAACTTTATATGTTCCTTCAACATTATCAGGTGTAAATGTGTAACTTGTCTTGTTTGTCCAACCTAATAGTACATTGTCTTTATAAACATTATAGCCAAATTCTCCATAATCATTATTTGCAGAAATTATAGAATTATCAACTGCTGACCAAGTTAGGGTAACTCTACCATTATTTTCAGTTGCTTTTAAGTTTGTTGGAGCTGCTAGTTTATAGCTTTTAGTATCATAATCTGTTGGTTCATATCCCTTTTTGAAATACTCATAAATTGCTGATTGTCCAGGGGCTGCTAGTTTTGCTGGATTACTTCCTGCTGCAACTCCTACTTTTACAACGCTTGATGGTTGTTTGAAAGGTTCCCTATTTGATTCCATAGCTCCAGCTGCAACTAAAGCATTAAATAATCTATCTTTTTGTACAGTGGCTGGAATATTATGTAGGACATAACCATCAGCTATAGATTGTTTTGTGAATCTATTATATCCATACCACATACCAATGACTGTTTTTGGTGAATAACCAATAACCCAAGAATCTCTAATTGCATCATTTGGCATATTGTATCTATTCATAGTATTTTCATCAAAGTTAGTAGTTCCAGTTTTACATGCAACATTTGAAGGCGTTCCACCAGTTAGCTTAACATCTTGTAATACACTGGATATCATATAGGCTGTAGCATCAGACATAACTTTTGTTTTAGTTGTTTTATGAGTTATTTCTTTTTTTGTTTGTCTATATACTATTTTTTCAACTGTATATGGTTTATTATAATATCCTCCGTTTGAGAATGCTGCATAAGCTGCTGCCATTTGAAGAGGTGATACTCCAGTGAAAGCTCCAATTGAATGTGCTTCGTGAAGTTTCATTGGTTTTTCAGTATCTTTTTTGTCTTTTTGATTAATACATAAATCTTGTTCTTTATCATAATTATAACCTGAATTACAAATTTCTGGTGTAATTCCTAAGTTTGTTACAAATTCTTTAATTTTATTATTATCAACTTGTTGGAAGGCTTTTAAAGCAGGAATATTACGAGATGCTGATAATGCACGTCTTAGTGTTATTGTTCCAAAGTATCCACCATCCCAGTTCTTTATTGATTGTCCATTTGAATAGCTATATGGTGCGTCATCAAATAATTGATATGTTGACCAATTGTTATATTCTATTCCTGGTCCATAGTCAAATAAAGGTTTTGCAGTTGATCCTGGTTGTCTTTGTATTTCTGTTGCTAAATTGTACTGGTCTATTGTGCTATTACTTCTTCCATCAACATTACGTCCATTTCCAATAGCTAATATTTTTCCTGTTCCAGAGTCAAGTACTGCAACTCCGGTTTGAACTTTATCATTTATCCAATTGTATCCCTCTCCATTTAGAACATTATTTACTGCATCTTGTTTGGTTGTATCTAAGTTTGTGTAAACAAGAAGAGATGTTGTGTATGGATTAACTCCATATTCCCTTTTTATTTCATCTACTACTGTATCAATGTAACCTTGGTATTTATTTCCTGTAGTTGATACTGTACTTGAGTCTGTTGTTAATGAGTCCATTGGAATACTTGCTGCAATATCTGCTTCTTCTTTTGTAATATAACCATGTCTTACCATTAGGTTTAAGACTGTTTGACGTCTTGCTGTAGCATTTTTTGGATTAACTGTTGGTCGATAGTAGTTTGGAGATTTAAACATTCCGGCAATTGTTGATGCTTCAGCTAAGTTTAATTCACTTACGTCTTTTCCAAAATATGCATTGGCGGCTTCTTGCACTCCGTAGATATTTCCACCTAAGAAGTGATTATTTACATAGAATTCAATTATTTCTTCTTTAGTATATTTTTTTTCTAGTTTAAATATTGCTAAATATATATCTTCAAATTTTCTTACAATTCCATCAATTCCTGATTTCTTTTGCCCTAGATGATCAGTGAAACTATTTTTAACAACTTGCATTGATAGAGTAGAAGCACCACCGGCATCAGAATGTCCTAATACTTGACCAATGGCAGCTTTTAAAAATCTTGGAGCATCAAAACCATTGTGTTGAAAAAACCTTGAGTCTTCTGTTGCAACTACGGCATCAACAAGTACTTCTGGCAACTGATTATAGGAGACTTTTTCTCTATTTTCAGAACCTAGTTTGGCAAATTGTTTTCCTTCTTTATCATACAATCTTGTAACTTCCGCTGTATTTAAATTTGATGCTTTAAAAAGTGGGTCGGCTTCCTTTTTTATATAAAGCATAAAGATACAAAAAATAACTAATATTGCTATTCCTAAAGTTAAAAGAATTATTAAGATTATACTTATAATTTTTCTTTTTTTTGTTTTATTTTTTATTCTTTCTAGTATGCTCCATACTCCATAAATAATAGCTAAGAGTATTGCAACAATTATAGTTAACTCAATTCCTAGAGTCATATAAGTTACTAAGAGTATAGAAATTGCGGCAAGTAAGGCTACTATCTTTCCAGTAGTTAGGGCCTTATTATTTACTCTTTGATAATTTTCTTTTTTATAATTAGGTTTTTTCTTTCTTTTTATTACTTTTTTTTGCATTCTAAATACCTCCGATTAATTCGTCAACAATTTTTAAATAATCTATTGTTGGCATATAACTATCCTTAATTAGATAAGCATTTTTCTTAAAATATTCGATAGGAATAGATTTTCTTTCTTTTTCTTTAAGAAAATCTATTAATTTATCTTCTGATAAAATATATGTATTATTTAAAGTTGTAAATCTCACTATTAAGAAAGCTATTCCTCCGTGTCTATTTATATTTTCAAGATGTTTTATTTGGTGTGGATGAATGTTTGCTAGAGAAAAAGAACTCTTGCTTTTTGTTTCCTTTGCTTCAAAATCAATATATTTTCCTTTATAAATACCATTATAATCAGTAGTAGATGGAATAGTAAAATANNNNTTATCACGAGATGGATAATCTACTTTAACTATTTTTATAGGTGTTGGTTTTTTATAAATATAGGCTTTGTCTATTTCTCTATAATATTCATTTGAACTATTTAATTCACTCTCTAGAGTCATTCCTCTATTTTTATAGTTTATTTCTTTTTGCTTTTTTTCTTGGAAATTTTCTTTTTTTATTCCATTTGGATAGTTCATTTCATCACCTATGTTTAATTATACTATAACTTTATATATTTTACCATAATTATTTATTTGTAAATTTTGATCTTCTTTTGTCGCTTTTATGATTTTTTATTAAAAATATATTATGATGTTTTTGGTGATAAAAATGAATTATTTAGAAATTAATATTGTTTTAAGCAGGATGATTAATAATACCAGAAGGGGGAAGACTTTATATGATGGTGCTAGAATTATGGGGTTATTAATTGACAAAAATGGTCAATAATGTAATAATATTTATATAAGGGATTGGTGATAAATATGTATCAGAATAAGATTAATCTTTCACCTCAAGATATTCTTGAAAAGGAATTTAAAATTGATACTAGAGGGTATCGTTTGAAAGAGGTTGATCAATTCTTAGATATAGTTATTGGTGATTATGAACAATTTTTAGATATTATCAATAATCTTGAAAAAGAAAAGGCTGATCTTTTGAGTGAGAATATGAAACTTAAACAGGAACTTAGAAATTCTGAGCTTAATGCTGAGGTTGCGGTAAACCATGCTAATAGTGAAGTAACTAACGTTGATATTTTGAAAAGACTATCTAATCTTGAAAAGATGGTTTATGGTTCTAAAAATAGTGATACTCATTGTAACAATTAATATATAGACAAACGCTGGAATATTTATATTCTTGAGGAAAGTCCATGCTCACACATAACTGAGATGTATGTAGTGTTCGTGCCTAGGGAATAAATAACCTAGGGTAGTTTTTACTAACGGCTGGTTTTATTTCTAAGTCTTAGGATATGAAATAGACCATAAAGTGCCGCAGTGACGATGCTTTAGGAAACTAAAGAGTGAAACGTGGTAAACCCCGCGAGTGAGAAATCCAAAATTGGTGGGAGAGTCTTAACGAAAAAAATGAATGGAGTTAAGGACCGAAAGGTAGATAAATGTTTGTCACCTAGAAATAGGACAGAACATGGCTTATTTATATTATTGTTAAAGTAGAGGTGTTGTATGAAAGAATTAGGAGAGTTTTTAAAACGAGCAAGAGTAAGCAAAGGTGTTAGTTTAACTGAAGCTTGTGAAGATTTAGATTTTTCTACATCACATTTAGAAAATATAGAGAGTGGAAACGTTAGAGCATTTAAAGATATTTATGAGTTAAGAGATAATATTAAAACATATGCTAAATACCTAGGATTAAATCCTGATAAAGTAGTTGACGAGTTTAATAATTTTTTATTTCAACAGACTTCTAAAATTTCTTTAGATGATATTAGAGAAGCTCAGAAGAAAAAAGAAGCAGAAACTGAAGAAAAAAGAGTTAAGTCTCCTTATACAATTCCCCATAATAAGAAAAAAAATTTATGGCCAATTTTTTATATTGGAATTGGTGTTATAGTATTATTAGTTATTATTTATTTAGTAATTAAGACTAGTAATCGAGCACCTAAGAGGACTGATGAGTTAAGTCCTTATAGAGAGGAGAATATTGTTTATGAATTTGCCAAACAAAATTACTGTTGCTAGATTAATATTAACTTTGATTATTATAATTATGTTGCTTATACCTTATTCAACATTAGGAATTAATGTTGTGACTTTTGATGTTGGTGGTGTTAGGGTTGAACTTACTTATATAATTGCTGGTTTTATATTTGTTATTGCTAGTTTGACTGATTTTTTAGATGGATATCTTGCACGTAAATATAATTTAGTTACTGATTTAGGTAAAATGCTTGATGCAATTGCTGATAAAGTTTTAGTCAATCCAATACTTATTATTCTAGCATGTAATAATTTTATTCCAACAATAGTTCCAGTAATATATGTTACTCGTGATATTATTGTTGATGCTATTAAAATGCAAGCTGCTAGTAAAGGAAAAGTAGTTGCAGCTATTAAGTCTGGAAAATTAAAAACTGCTTCCATGATGATAGGTATTGTGTTAGTATTTTTCTATAACATGCCTTTTGAGTTTATTAATATTAGAGTAGATTTATTCTTATTATATTTTGCATGTATTATGTCTATTGTAAGTTGTGTTCAATATTTTGTATTGAATAAAGATTTAATAAAAGAATAATTTTATTTTAATTATTAATTTGTTCAAAAACTTCTAATTTGTTTAGAAGTTTTTCTTTTTTGGAGTAAATATTTATTTTAAATTATTAAAACAATTGTTCGAAGAAATATTGCAATTTAGAAAAATATATTATACAATTAGTTTGTAAGTTATTTACAAGGAGGAAGTTAAATGGCTGTAAATAAAGAAGATAAAGATAAAGCTTTAGATAAAGTATTAAATGATATTGAAAAACAATTTGGTAAAGGGTCTATTATGAAGCTTGGAGAGAATAAACATATGAAAGTTGATGTTGTTTCTAGTGGTTGTTTATCTCTTGATATCGCTTTAGGTGTTGGAGGTTATCCAAAGGGGAGAATTATTGAAATATATGGTCCAGAATCAAGTGGTAAAACGACGTTTGCACTTCAAGCTATTGCTGAACATCAAAAGTTGGGAGGAAGAGCCGCTTTTATAGATGCAGAACATGCTTTAGATCCTGAATATGCTAAAAAACTTGGAGTTAATATTGATGAATTATTATTATCACAACCGGATACAGGAGAGCAAGCATTAGAAATTTGTGAAGCATTAGTTAGAAGTGAGGCATTAAGTATTGTTGTAATAGACTCAGTTGCAGCTCTTGTTCCACAGGCAGAAATTGATGGAGAAATGGGCGACTCTCATGTTGGACTTCAAGCAAGACTTATGTCACAAGCTTTGAGAAAATTATCAGGAACTATTAGTAAAACACAAACAACATGTATATTTATAAATCAATTAAGAGAAAAAGTCGGAGTAATGTTTGGTAATCCTGAGACTACTCCAGGAGGAAGAGCATTGAAGTTTTATGCTTCTATTCGCCTTGATATACGACGCAATGAACAATTAAAAATGGGTGATGGAGTAGTTGGAAATAGAACAACAATAAAAGTTGTAAAAAATAAAGTTGCTCCACCATTTAAAACAGCAGTTGTTGATATCATGTATGGTGAAGGTGTTTCACGCGAAGGAGAAATTATTGATTTAGGGGTTGAAGCAGGTATCATCGAAAAAAGCGGTTCTTGGTTTTCTTATAATGGTGAAAAATTAGGTCAAGGAAAAGAAAATGTCAAGTTGCTTTTAAAAGATAATAAAGAACTTAAAGATGAAATTGAACATAAAGTTCGTGAATTTTATGATATTGCTATAGATGATGATAAAACAAAAGCTCAAGCAAAAAAGGGTAAATAGTCCTTTTTTTTGTTAAATAATTTTTTTGATCATATTATTTATTAGGAGATGGTTTTTTTGAAAATCAATGATTTGATTGAATGTAAATATAATACCTTAATAAAGGGAATAACTGATGACTCAAGACTTGTAAAAAATGAATATTTATTTGTGGCGACTAAAGGTTATAATGTTGATCATTATGATTATATTGAAAAAGCAATAGAGAATGGTTGTAGTTTTGTTATTTGTGATCGAGAAATTAATTATGATATTCCACATTTAATAGTTGAAGATATAAATAATTTATATTTTGAATTATGTCAGAAATTTTATGATTTAGATTTAAATGATTATAATTTTATTGGAATTACTGGGACAGATGGAAAAACAACCACATCAACTATAGTTAAAGACATTATAGATAATTGTGCATATATTGGAACTAATGGTGTTGAGTTAGGTAATAAAAATATTTCTACTTCTAATACCACACCTTGTATTTCTGAACTTTATAAAGATTTAAAATATATTAGAGATAATAATTATCATAATGTAGTGATGGAAGTATCAAGTGAGGCACTATTACATGATAGAGTAAAAAAAATAAAATATAAAATTATAGGTTTTACTAATATTACTGGAGATCATTTAAATGTTCATAAAACTTTTCGAAATTATGTAAATTGTAAACTTAAACTACTTAACCTAGTTGAAAAAAATGGCATTGTTATTGTAAATGGTGACGATGCTATTTTACATAATATTAAATGTAAAAATGTGTATACCTTTGGTTTTAATAAAGATAATGATTATGTAATAACTGATGTAAAGTATTATAAAAATAAGACTGATATTGAAATTAATAATAGTATTAAATTAACAAGTCGCTTGTTTGGTAAATATAATATTTATAATATAGTAATGGCCTATCTTATTGGTAAATTCTTTGGAATAGATGAATCATTGCTAAAGTCTAGAATAAACAGAATTACATATATCAAAGGTAGGGGTGAGTTGTTGGATTTTGGCCAAGATTTTGATATAATTCTCGATTATGCTCATACTAAGAATGCAATTTTGAATATTTTAGATAATTGTAAAGATTATTCTAAGATAATTACTGTTACAGGTTGTGCTGGAGGAAGAGAAAAAGAAAAGAGAAGAGATATTGGTAAAATGATAATGGAAAAGTCGGATATTTCAATATTTACTATGGATGATCCGAGGTATGAGAGTGTTGATGATATTATTGATCAGATGGTTGAAGATGACACAAATTATATCAGAATTACTGATAGAGTAGAAGCTATTAATTATGCATTAAGTATTGCTGAAAATAATTGTGTCGTGTTAATACTTGGTAAAGGTAGAGATAATTATATGGCTATTGAAGATAAGAAAGTAGAATATTCTGATTATGATGTAATTAGTAATTATTTTAATTAAGAACTATTTTCTTGCTATTAATCTCAATTTTTCTTTTTCTT
>CACYRE010000031.1 GCA_902776735.1 uncultured Erysipelotrichaceae bacterium
AATACATCTTTACCTTTATTACCATTATTATCTTGTAAATTAGCTATTTCAAAAGTAACTAAAATATTAGAAGAAGTTTGCTCCAAAATAGTATAATACGCTACATAATAATTATTTCTAAAATATACATTTACATCTGTATCATTTATTTTAACTTTTGGAAGAGTCTTTAATTCTTCACTTGCTTTAAATTGTAAAGTAATTGTATTAGATTCTTCAGCATATTTACTATTTATTTTATTATCTGACTTAATAGTAACTTCTGTTAAAGTAGGAGCTGTTTTATCATTAAAATCTATTGGTTTAAAAAACTTCATTATCTTTTCTTGATTAGTATAAATATAATAAAATAATATTATTGTTAGTATTAAAAGTATAGCAATAATAATTATATTAATAATTAAATTTTGCTTAGGATTTAAACTTCTAAAACTATTCATATGACTACCTCCATACTAATATTATTTGTTTAATTAATAATTTGCATAGTAAGTTCCTGGTAGTATACAAAATTATAATTAAATAATATATATAAATATTTAATTTATTTTTAATAATTTAATCTTTAAAATCTGCTTCTTTCAATGTATATTTATATACTTTATATTCGTCTTCAACATAAAATTCACTTTTAACATTATTTACTTTATAATAAATTATTGGTTTTCCTAAAGTATCTCTTGCATCAAGTAGTTCATCAAATGTATATACTTTCACAATAGTTCTACCATCTACATTATAACTTTCTTTTGCACTAACAATTACTCTATCATAGTTTCTTAATATACTATTAAGTTTTTCTTCATATTAAAGCTATTGATAGAAAAGCACATACACTATTATAAGCAGTCCAAGAATTCTCTTTTTCAACAATACTTTTAGTAGTATTTAAAGAATCTTTAGATATTGAAATGGTTTGTTCTCCTAAAGGAATAGTTACACTTGATACCTGATGAGAACCTTTTTTATCTGTAACAAAAAGTATTACCTGTAAATTAGCATTTGCACTAATAGAATAATTATTTTTATAATTTATTACATATTGATTATATTTATTATAGTCTATATTTGTGTCTGTTGAGAATGATAATATATTGTTATTAGTAGAAACTTTTGTATCTTTAACTAAAGTATCTTCATCTTGTTTAAGAATTTGCGTATCATCGTCTGGATCAGTAATTGTTAAAAGAGCTTTAACGCTATATTTAAGATTATAATTAATATTATTTGAGAATTTAATATTATAATCATAATTAATTTTTATTTTATTGATTAATGAAGAAATATATTTCATATTTTCAGACATGTTATTATTAGCATAGTCATCTGTTTTGTTATAAATAACACTATAATTAGCATTTCCAATTTCTGTATAATTAACTGTAGTTCTTTTACCAATATTAAATGCTTCAAATACTAAATATAAAGAACTACCTAGTAATATAAATATGAATGCTAAAAGAAGTGCAAAACGAGATTCATAACTAATATAAAATTGTTTTTTATTTGTAATTGTATTACTATCTTTTACGTAATTAAAAGAATCTAAACTGTTATTTTCACTTGCATCATTTAAATTATTTGATTGATTATTATTTTCATGGTCATTATTTTTTTCATTGCTTAAAATATTAGATGTATTTGTTTCATTCATATTGAAGGAATCATTAGTAGAGTTTGTTACACTCTGATTATCTAAATTGTAATTTAAATTATCTGTTAAATTAGAATTAACTACGTAAGGTGCAAGATTATCCTTAGAGTCTATATTAGTATCTTCAACAATTTTCTCACTTGAATTAAGTTTATTATCTACTGAGTTAAAATCATTAAAAAGAGAACCAACATTATGAGAATTACTATTAGTTTTATTATCATTCTCATCTTCAACATTAATATCTTTATTATCAAAATCTAATTCTTCAATATCATTTTTTTCTTTACTATTATCTAAAAAATTTTTGGTATTATTATTTTCAGTCATATTTTTTCCCTTCTTATCTCTTTACTTTCTTATTATCCACTGATTCAAAACTATAGTCGGCCAACCAATATATCTAAATCTTAATTCTGCTTTACCAACAAGATCATCATTTGTAATTACCCAAGCATCAAAATCCTTATTATTATCACCTTTAGTTTTATAAATCTTATTATTGTTCTTCATACTAAGTGAAACAACTCTATGTACTATTATATTACCTTCATATTTAAATGCTATAACATCTCCTACTTTAATTTTATTCTTATTTATACCTTTATCAATTAATACAACATCACCCATATTTATTTTAGGAGTCATTGATTCAGAACCAATTGACAAGATAAAATATCTTCCAACTCCACTAACTAGAAGTACTAAAATAAACAAAAATACAAATAATATATATGTACCTATCTTACTTATTTTATTATATTTAACATCAAGTCTATAATTATTTACTTTTCTTTGCATGCTTTGAAAATTACTATTAATAATTAATAAAAGAATAAATGGATAAATTACAGCAATTACTGTATTTATATAATCTCCAAAATTAGGTATTATTGGAACAATATATTTTGTAAAATCCATCATTACTCTATAAATTAAACTACATGTAATATCAAATCGATATATTACATATGTTAGTAAAATATTTTCACTTAAAAGAGGAATAAAATTAAATATACTTTGTAAGATTCTTTTATTATCTGATAGACTTGATAAAGAATAATTTAAACAATATTCACAGAAAGATAGAATTAAAATGATTAATATAAAGAATTTAAAATTTTTATCTATATATTTAATTTTTTTTACTAAAGTTTTTCTTAATATTTCTATTGTTAAAATAAATACTAAGTTTCCTATTACGTTTTTTAATATATTAGAAAATGTATGGGAATAAATTGGCTTATAAAAGCCACTAAAATAACCAGTTATATATGTAAATAAGTAATAAGCTAAATTAACTATTAAGATTATTAAAATTACATCTTTACTATCTTTTTCTTTTCTTCTGTCATATCCCAATAAATAAATTGCAAGAACTAATACTAAAAAAATAATTAATGAATATATTATTATATTTACTCCTTTAAAGAATAAAAATGATATTAAAGAAATAAGAAAAAGTAAAATTAATACTAATGATATTTTAAGTAAATCACTTCTCATAATCTCACTTCCTAAACTTATTATATTTGTTTATATAACATTATTACATTAAGATTTTCAATATAAATACTATTAACAGATACATTTTCTTTTAATGATATTACTATCTTAATTATTTTACTTTCATTTGCTTTAAGAATATCTCCTAATTTTATTTTAGAGCCATCAGCATAAGTAACATTGTAGCTAACAGCATTATTTAATTTTTCTTCTTGCTCTAAACTAAAATCTGTACTTTTAAATTTAGGTGTACCTTTAATAAATGAATCCAATGTAGCATCGATTTTACCCAAGTTTTCAATTTTTGAATAAATAGTAATAGTATCTTTTGGTGCATTTAATGTTACATTAAATGTAATTTGTGAAGAACTTGTTTTTAAATTATTAACCTTAGCTTGTCCAATACAATTAAAACTAGAACTTGTAAATTCAATATCCCATGAATTAGTTTTTGAATCTATTGTTGAATAGTCATTATTTTTATCTAACGTATTACTAACTTTTACATACTCTATAGAAATAGAAATAATACTTAATAGCAATATAAGTATAAGTAAAAGTATAAATTTTCTATTATTATGTCTTTCATTCTTTTTCATAAAATTCCTCAGTTAATAAAATTATTAATCCTAATATTTTTTATTGAATAATATTTAATACAATATAAGTAAAGTAAACATATTAAAAAACCAAATCAACTAATATAAGCATAAACAAATTTTTTGTATTAATAACACAATCTTATATTTCTTTAATTTTATTCATAATACATTATCTTACTATACATATATAGTATAATGTATATTTTCTATTAAATCAATAAAGTTTTATTAAGATTATCTTTTTATAAATGCATTGTAAATTTTATATTATGATTATTAAAAAGAGCTGTTATTTTTCAATATAAATAATTTAAAAGCAGTAAAGGCTTACAAATTATAGTTCAATGAATATTTTAGTATAATTATATTGCATATTTAAAAAGAAAAATCAAAAGTCATATTTGCTCTGATTTTTCGAAGACAATCTTCTATACTACTATGCTTGAACGAATGGTAAAGTATAAGACCAATTACTGATAGTAACACTTGCACTTGGTAGTGTAGTTGCTGAACTATTATAAGTTATTTTCATCGTTACTGTTCCAGTTCCATTAGTTACTAAAGTATCACCTGCTGCATCTATTTCAGATGATGGAGTAACAGTAAATGTTGTATTATCTTTAACAATTGTTGCATCTGCACTAGCGTTTGTTCCAGTTCCAGTAAATGTTGGAGTTGAAGCTGTACCTGCTGCGTTTAATTTGGCAGATAATGTTCCACTATTTTTTACAGTTGCAACATATGTACAAGCATCACCTGGCTTTGTTAAAACGATACCTGACAAAGTAAGAGACGCAGTATTAGTAGCAGATATTTTAGGACAAGTTGCTGCACCTGTCGCAGTTTCAGTAACATTTGAGAAGTTAACATTCCATGTTCCAGGATTAATTGAACCACTTCCAGTAATTTTCAATGTTTGTTGCATTGCAGCATAACCTACTGTTAAACCAATGATTGATATTACTAAGGCAATGATAGAAACCATATACCAATTATTTTTATTTTTTTCTTTATTTTCCATATTTTCCTCCGCTTTTCTATATAATAAATATTTATGCTTGAACAAATGGTAATGTATAAGACCAATTACTGATAGTAACACTTGCACTTGGTAGTGTAGTTGCACCACTATTATAAGTAACTTTCATCGTTACTGTTCCAGTTGCATTTGCAGTCAACGTATCATTTGTTGCATCAATTGTTGATGATGGTGTAATAGTAAATGTTGTATTATTCTTAACAGTTGTTGCATCAGTAGTCGCATTTGTTCCAGTTCCAGTAATTGTTGGTGTAGTTGCTGTTCCTGCAGAACTTAACTTAGCAGAAATAGTTCCACTATTCTTTACAGTTGCAACATATGTACAGGAATCACCTGGCTTTGTCAATACTATTCCAGATATTGTTAATGTAGCTGAGTTAGCTCCACTTGCTGATGGGCAAGTTGCAGAACCACTAGCAGTTTGTGTAATTGTTGTAAAGCCTACTTTCCAAGTACCGGGGCTAACAGAACCACTACTTGTAATCTTTAAAGTTTGACTCATAGAAGCATATCCAATTGTTAATGCAATTATTGCTAATAACAAAATACTTCCAACTGCAAAATATTGTTTTTGATTTCTTCTACTATTCATCTAATCCTCCTTCTGGCTTCAAGCCTAATATACAAAATAGTAGAAAATAAATAAATTTCATTACTCACAATTATCTTCTTCTACCATATTAAATATATCACAAATAAATTCTATTGTATAGACCAAAAAATATTATTTACATAAAATTAACTATCTTGTAAATACGTAAATGTATATGTTAATCCAGATAATAAAATATCATTAGAAGGCAATGCTGTAGTTGATTTATAATAAACTACAATTTTAATATTTCTAGATTGACCTGTATTTAGTTTGAAAATACTTGGATAATTAGTAATATTTGTAGATGTAATTTCTGTATAAGTTGAACTACCACTTGTACTTTGAATATATGCATTATAGGTTATACCATTATTAGTTGTTGTCGAATTAGTTGATAAATCTTTGATTGTTGATGAAACAGATACATTTGTCATTTTAGCATTTATTGTACCTGCATTAGTTATTACCCCAGTCACTATTGCACATCCTCGACCATTTCCATTACCATTACTTACATCTGTAGTAGCCGAACATGAACTGATACTTGAAGTTAAAGTACCATTAAAAGTAATAGAGGTAGCTGAATAACTAACAGAATTTGTATAAGATACACTATTAGAATCTGTAACTTCAGTAGGTGAAACCGAAGCACTAGTAAAATGAATATCCCATTTTGCACTTCGAACATTACCACTACTAGTAACTTTTAAATTCTGATTCAAATTAGCATATCCAATACCAACTCCAATAATGCCTAAAAATAAAATAATAACTCCAAATAGAATTTTGTCTTGCTTTTTTTCTTCTCTACTCTTTCTCATAATATCTCCCTATCTCTTACTATATATTAATTATATAATTATTTATATTAAATTTCCAGTAATTTATAAAGCAAAACGAAAAATTAAAAATTTTCTCAAATAAAAAATTTTGTATCAATTCTTTTTTAATACAAAACTATTTCCCTTTGTCATACCATTATTAAAAAAATTATTTACTAATTCGATATACTTATCATTCTCAAGATAATTAGCTATTTCTTTTTTGGTTCTTGAAAATTGTGGTAAATTTAAATAACTATCATATTTACATTTTAACGGCATTTTAGTTACTATTTCATGCAATCCATCACAATCTTTTTCTATTAATAAATTATAAATAACATTTCTTTCAGCAAAAATTTTTCTTGTTTTAAGATTAAAGTTTTTCATAAACTTATCAAAACATACAGAATCAAATATTGGTTCACCATAAAACCCATAATATTCATCTTCCCTTTCAGCTAATTCTACATCATTATCTTCCAATATATCATGCAATGTTTTACTACCGCACTTAATTAAAGTAGAAGATACAGGTATAGCATAATATGTAGCATTTATATCATCACTTAAATATTTCTTCATTAACAAACCATCCCTTTCATTTTGATAGCAGTGTTTATTATATAATAATAATTAGTTTTATAAAAGAAAAGTTAGTTGAAAAAAAGAATATTTTATTATGTTTACATTTATTTTACATATTTATCAATATTTATAAATGGATGTTTAAAATTTCCACTCCCAGTTGGTCTAAATAGACTAAATGTTCTACCCTCACTACTTACGTTATCAATTGATGGATAAAGAGCATAAGTGCCACTGCCACCATAAGCAGCTTGAAACATATTACCATCTGAATTTGGAAATTTACTTTTCGTTTTTTTATGACCAACATAAATCATTGCATGTCCTCCTGATTTGGTAGCTGTAACTAGTAAGTCTCCTGGCTTACAAACAGAATCAAATTTAGTTCCACCCGGAACAACCTTAACTAATTTCCATTTATCAGTATTTTGTTGAAGATACCTTAACATACTACTTGGCCCACCGACTGCAATATCTGGATCAACAGTTGCTCGAATTATTCCTCCAGCAGCTTGAACACATGAAGCATAAGCATTGTTGTCTCCATATTTGCCAATAGTAGCATCCATAACATCATAAAAATTAAATAATCTCCAATCATTTATCTTATTCCATGGATATGCATTAGGTTCTCTAAGATGGGCTTCAGGTGAAGCAGTTGGAGATAAGGCAACAGCTAAATCAGCAATTTTTTCATAACCACTTTTTCCATTTTCATAATAACTCATATCAGGAATTATAGATTTTTTTTCTTGTTCACTAATAGCCTTATAAGTTGGAGTAACAGATACTTTTGTGGCATTTTTTAAACAACTAGTAATATTAAAATTAGTATCTATTAATGCTAACAAAGCATTAATAAATAATGGTATAAAGAAAAAATACAAGACAGATAAAAAACTGTTTTTTACTTTTTTCTTTAATTTTTTATCTTCAGGATCTTTTACTAATAAAAATAAATTAAAAACTAAAGATATTATTAAAATAATTGGTACAATTATGTTAAGAAGTAAAAGTATATTTTTAGCATAATAAAAAACAATACTTAATATTTTATTATAGCAGTCCATATTATCACCTTAATTTTATTTTTTATTTTGAAAAATAATAAAGTTATAGGAATCTTTCATCATATCATCAAGACCAAGTTCTGCATGCCAACCTAGTTCCTTCATAGCAAGTGTGCAATCTGCATAACAACTAGCAATATCACCTGATCTACGACCAACTATTTTATATGGTATTTTTACATTATTTACTCTTTCAAATGCTTTTACCATATCTAAAACACTATATCCATGTCCAGTTCCAAGATTATAATAATGAATTCCTGTTGTATTAAAAGCTTTTTCAAGTGCTTTAATGTGTCCTTTAGCAAGATCTACTACATGAATATAATCCCTAACTCCAGTTCCATCAGAGGTTTCATAATCATCTCCAAAAATATTTAATTCTTTTAACTCTCCAGTTGCGACTCTAACTATGTAAGGCATTAGATTATTTGGAATTCCATTTGGCTTTTCACCAATAAGTCCAGATTTATGAGCTCCTATTGGATTAAAATATCTAAGAACTATTGGTGTAAATTCACCATCTGATATAGTAATGTCTTTTAATATCTTCTCAATCATTAATTTACTGGTACCATAAGGATTAGTAGTTCCCCCTACTTTGCAATCTTCTGTTAATGGTAATTTTTCAGGATTACCATAAACTGTTGCTGAGGAAGAAAAAATTAACTTATTACAATTATACTTTTTCATTACTTCACATAAATGTAGTGTAGAAATCAAATTATTTTCATAATACATAATTGGTTTTTTAACACTTTCTCCAACAGCTTTATATCCAGCAAAATGAATAACAGCATCAATTTTATTGCTAGAAAAAATATTATTTAAAGCATTTAAATTACAAACATCATCTTTATAAAATTTAAAATCTTTTTTAGTTATTTTTTTAATTCTATCAACAATATCTATCGAAGAATTAGATAAATTATCTACAATAATTACATCATACCCATTTTCTAATAACTCTACGACAGTATGGCTACCAATAAATCCTAATCCACCTGTTACTAATATATTCTTCATTTTAACCTCCATATATTTGATTATAAACATTAACTACTTCTAACATTTCTTTACCTATATTATTATCAATACTTCCTTCAGAAAGACATTTTTTTAAAAAAAGTGATAAATTAGAAAAATTAAAATAAAACAGTTCAAAATCAGTTGCTAATTCTAATTCATCATAATGTGTCCTACTAAAATCTGGTAACTTATCTGTAATAATACGATAATAATAAATCTTATTTAGTACACATTTACCACTTCCAAAATAATTATTATCATAAGTTGAAATACATAAAAATGGTTTTTCATTAACTTCTATATCTATTCCAGTTTCTTCTCTTATTTCTCTTATTAAACACTTATCCATGTTTTCTTCTTTTTCTAAATGTCCTCCAGGAAATTGAAAGGTATTATTATTATAAGCTAGTAAAATCCTATTTTTTGAATTTATTATTAATCCTTTTACTCTAGTTACTTCTAATTCTATATCTTCATCTGTTAATTTATTTTCATTAAATATTATATTTTTCATAAATCACCTACAAATATCTTTCCCAATACTCTACTCTGTTTGGACTTACTGTATTATATACTGCCTCAATTGTATTTTTCATTACAGTTGCTTTATTCCAAACAATTGTTTCTTTGTTTAAACAACTAGCTTTAGATGAGGCCATCATATATTCGAAAGTTGATGCTCTATCTTCTTCTGGAGATGTTTGAGCATAATTATTTACAAATGGAGCATCTGGGGAAAAAGTATTACTATAAGACAAATTATTATTAATATTACCATAAGTAAAATCTTCTGGATTAAGAGAATTCCAAGTATTAAAATTAGCACCTTTTTTAAACATATATCTCTCTATATAATGATATGATTCATGATAAAATGACTCCTCAAATGGATATGTTACTGCAATAGAAATAACAGCATATTTATAACTAGAATCTGTAACTCCTGTAATACTATTTTCTGAATAGTTGTTAATGAGCATCACTGTTAAAGGTATTCCTCCATTTTTTATTTCTGCTAAGAATCCATTTGGATATAAGCTTAAAGCTTGTTTTAATTTATTCAGATTAGAATTAATAGTATTTTCATCAGAAATAGAAGAAGTAGAAATACCTTGTACTGTATAGCCATCTGTTTCATTGCCATATTTAACTGAAATTCCATAGGTATTTTGAATTTCAGTTCTCAAATTATTATTAATTTCTGCAAGTGTTAAAACATGAGTATTATTTTGTACTTGATTATTATTAGGAGTAGGATTTTTATTAGTATTATTAGTATTATCATTGTTTATGGTGTTGGCACTATTTTCAGTACTAGTAGTAGTGTTCCCTGGAATAATTTCTGAACCATCTGCTGTTGTTATATTAATTGTACTTTTTTCTTCTTGCTCAACATCCTTTACTGGATCATATAATCTTTTGTCATTATTAATATCTAAAATAGCACCATAAATTAAAAGAGTTAATGAAATTACAATTACTATTCTAGCATAATAAGATAAATTTCTTTTTTTTCTAATATACTTATTACGCATGATAAACCTCCTTTCATTAACTATCTAACTAACCATACTATTAAAATAAATGCGATAACTAAAACAATAATCATAAGCAAAAATAGCCAAATATTTGCCATACCATTGTTATTAGTTATTAAATTTAATTCTTTCTTCTCATCTTCAACAAAAACTTGTTTTAAATAATTTGCTTGATCTTCTGTTAAACCATCTATTGTAATTAAATCATTATTACTAGAAACTAATCTAAATGTTAAATATTGATCCTTATCTAGATTAACAATATCATTTATTATAAATTCTTCACTATCATTTAATCTTTTTATTAATGAAACTAAAAAATCTTTATAAGAGATATCATTACATTTAAAAGAAACATCACTAAATTCTTGCATATTACCATTTCTATCATCAATATATTTTAATTCAATAACACATTTATTTTCATCTATTTTTATTCTTAATATAATTGAGCTATTTTTGTTTGACAATCTAAAGATATTGTATATTCTTTCTATATATTCATTATAATTATCTTTTGATAAATTATTATCTAATAAACTAATATCCATTAATTTTACCCCCTAAGTAGCAAACGTGGCTTGATTATTTTTAGTTAATTCAATTGGTTTTGTTTCATCCTGACTATTTTCTTTCATTTGTTTATTAAGCTCACTTATTCTATCATACATTGCTTGAGCCTCTTTAGTTTTTCCTTCTTGATATAATTTTGATGCTTCTGCCATCATATCTTCAATACTTTCTTCTGATGGAGCAATAACTCCATTACTAACTAATTTTTGAATTTCATCATTAACTCCTGCTACATTAGTGCTTGCAATAGAGTCTCTTGCTTGAACTAAAGCTTCTTGAGTTGGCAGAGATTGTCTAAGATTAAATATTTGTTTTGCACTAGTTAAAATTGCACGAGGTTTATTATTATTAATTATATTAAACACTAGTGTTTTATCATTATTTTCATCTGTTGTTGCAGAAGTGCCTATATTAGTTCTTTCTTCAACAGGTTGAACAATAGTAGATTCTACATCTGGATTATTGTTTTTTAAAGATAAATTTTCATTGATTCCTTGGCCTTTTGCATTATCCATAGAATCTTTAACAACTGGAATTTCACCAGGAGTTGGTATTAAATCATTAGTAGGTTTCTTTTGATTAGTATTAATATCTTCTACATTATGTTTGTTAGAAGAATCTTCAATGTTATTGGTAATATTTTTTTTACTTTCTAAAGGAGGCAAAATTATATTAGATTCAGAGATTTCTTTTTCTGGTTCAATAGACTCAGAAAAAGAAGAAATAGTATTTGAATTACCAGCAACGTCTTTAGTAGAATCTTCTATTTTATTTGGTACTTCTTGCTTTGGCAATGATATTTCTTGTTCTTTATTTATTGGATATGTGGTCCCATCCTGTTTAGATATTATTTCGTCTTGAACATCATCATTATTTTGTTTTACCATATTACTACTTACATTTGTAGACTTTTCAACATTTTCTACTGACGACTCTTCTTTTTTCTGAACATTGTTCTCTAAATTTGACTCAATTGACTTGCTTTCATTATTTCTGTAATTTTCCATTATTTGTGCAATATTTTCAGCAAGTACAGCAGTAAAATCATTCGAAAAACTATCAATTTTTTCTAGTAAACTAGCAAAGTTATTACCTACTTCTAGTAATTTTTTTACACTCAATTTTTCTTGCTCACATATTTTTTTTAACTTAATAGTAGTTTCTTTATCTCTTTCTACACTTATTTCTTGTTCTTTATTAGAAATTGAGTACATTTCACTACTAATAATATCCATTAAAATGGCTTTAATATTAATTACAGCACTTTCATATTTTTTATTATTAAATATATATTCTTGCTCCATAAAGTCACCACCATTTTTCATGCATTAGCAATCTTTTTTAAAAGAGTTTGTACATTATTCCATTCTTTATCATCTTCAATTCCTTGCAAAAATAAGTCATTACCATTTTGAAGTATTTTAGATATATAAATAATTTCATCACCATCAGCACCACTAATTTCGCCTTTAGAATAAACTAAATACGTATTAATTTGATCATCACTAATCAAATAAGTTATTAATTCTACATTCATTGAACTTCCATCTTGATTTTTAATAACTATCATTTTTTTCTTATCAGTACTCATATTATTATTCATATGTAAAACTCCTTCTATCCTAAAATACATTATAAACAATTTTTAATAAGAAGTAAACAATTTAAGTATCAGCTTTTTTTAAGATAAATCTACTAATAAAGTAAATTTTATTTTTTATTTATTTTTTCTTGCAAACATTTTACATAAATTTTAATTTTTTAATACAGGCACTTAATACTTCGATAAAATAGTCTATTTCCTTTTTAGTTGTTAAATAGGAAATACTTATTCGCATGCTTCTACTAGCTCTATTTAAATCATTAGTTATTGACATTATAGTCTTTGAAAATGAACCTGTTGAACAGGCTGTTTGTGTTGATATAAAAATATCTTTTTCTTCTAAGGCATGAAGCATTACTTCACTTTTAATATTTCTTAAGCTAAAATTAATAATATTATTAATTGAATATTCATTACTATTAATATCTATATCTAATTTGTTTAATTTGTTTATTAAATAGTCATGTAATTCTTTTATGTATTTTTCTTTTTTAGCTAAATCTTCATAAGCTAATCTTAAGGCTTTGGCACAAGAGGCAATTAGTGGTGTAGCTGGAGTCCCACTTCTAAAAATTGTTGTACTTTTACCGCCATGAATTATTGGATCAATAATCAAGTTTTTTCTCTTAATTAAAGCTCCAATTCCTTTCATTCCAAAAAATTTCTGACAAGAAAAAGAAGCCATATCCACTAAATTAAATTTAAACTGCATCTTACCAATACATTGTGTCACATCACTATGAAATAAAACTCCATTATGTTTTTTTATAACTTTACTAATACTTTCTATGTCTTGTATAATTCCAATTTCACTATTAACTGCACAAATACTTACAAGTATTGTATCTTTTGTAATTAGTCTTTCTAAGTCATTTAAATCAACTCGACCATATTTATCTAATTTAACATAGCTTATTTTGAAACCAAATTTTTCTAAGTATTTAAGTGGTTCAAGAACTGATGAATGCTCTAATTGTGTAGTAATAATGTGTTTACCCCTACCATAATACTTTGAAGCGACTCCAAGGATAGCTAAGTTATTGGCTTCACTAGCACCGCTCGTATAAATTATCTCACTTGATTTTATGCCTAAAACATTGGCAATTTGCTTACTACTAGCATCAATTAATTTTTTAGATTGTAGTCCTAATTTATGTAGCGAGTTAGGATTACCTACAAAATCTTTACATACTTTAACATAAGTATTTATTACTTCATCATTTACTGGTGTTGTTGCACTATAATCTAAATAAACCATAAAACCTCCTATTAAAAAATACCAATAATTATTTATTAGTATTTTGATAATAATCTCTTTCTGCAATTGTCTCAGATATACTATCTAATTGTTCAATATCACCTAAAAAGTCAATTACTTTTTCAATTTCATATAATACCTCTTTTAAACTTTTACATTTTTGATAATCAATATTATATTTATTAAGAATATTTATTTCTTTTTTTGTAAGCATTAATCCATTAACATTAATAAATTTGTTATCTTCAATTAATCTATAAATATCTTCTTCTAATTTCATAACTACCTGCACACATAACTATTATTTTTTAATTTTTTCATTAATTCACCAGTAGTATATTTATCTCCTACTTTTAAAGTAATTACATCTCCGCTAACAGTACTAGTATCAATTTCAATACCCAAATCATCATCACCATCAAAATCAATGTTGTCAAGTAAAACAAGTTCATCTTTAGAAATATCAATAGTTACAACTACACTATCAGTTGTAGTTGTGTATTTTACTTTTTTTCCAAGATAATCCAGTGTATTTTCTAAGGAATATTTGACACTATTTTTATATGTATCATCTCTTAAAAATCTCTCTGGAAGAGTTATTCTTTTAACTAAATGAATATTACTTATACTATTACTATCTACTATACTAGTAATATTTTCTGTTAATTTTACTCCATTATCATATGTAGTAGTCTTTTCACATTCTACTTTATCTTGTTGAAGTGTTGCAAATAAATAAATAATTATAATTATCATAATAAAAGTAATAATAATTGGTAGTTTCATACTTTTTCTTGTCCCCATAAAATTTCCTTCTTTCTAATCATATTATAACAAACATCTATAAGTAAATCTAGGTTAAGAAAAAGAAAAAATCTAATAAAAATTAATTATTAGATTTTATTGATTTATATATAAGCCTAGTTTTTATAACATACTAAAACTTCATGTTTTTGGAGCATTTCACGACACCATTCAATAAGAACTTCACCAGTTTTTTTATATCTTGGAATTTTTTCTAAAGCAGAAATTACAAGATGAAATCTATCTATTTCATTTTGAACTCTGATATCAAAAGTTGTAGTAATTGTTCCTTCTTCTTTGTAACCATAAATGTCCATATTTCTATTATGTCTTTTGTAAGTTAATTGTTGAATAAGTGATGGATATCCATGAAAGTTAAATATTATTGGCTTATCTTTCGTAAACAATTTGTCGTATTCTTCATCGGTAATACCATGTGGATGCATATCAGGACTTTGCAATGTCATAAGATCAACTATATTTATAACTCTTATTCTAATACCTTTTACACTATGTCTCAAGATGTCAACAGCTGCCATTACTTCTAATGTTGGAGTCTCTCCAGAACATGCAAAAACAATATCCGGATTTTCTTCATCATTACTAGCAAATTTCCAAATACCAAGTCCTTTTTGGCAATGGGCTTTAGCTTGAGCTTTATTTAACCATTGTGGTCTAGGATGTTTTGAAGCAACAATTACATTAACATAATTTTTTGATTTTATGCAGTGATCAAAACAAGAAAGTAAACAATTAGTATCTGGTGGCAAATATATTCTAACAACACTTGGCTTTTTGGTTGCTATCATATTTAAAAATCCTGGATCTTGATGAGTATAGCCATTATGATCTTGCTGAAAGACATGACTAACAAGCAAAATATTAAGAGATGCAACCGGTGCACGCCAACTAATTTGACTGGAAACTTTTAACCATTTAGCATGTTGACCAACCATAGAATCTATTATTTTGGCAAATGCTTCATAACTATTAATAAATCCATACCTTCCAGTTAATAAGTAACCTTCAAGCATACCTTCACATAAATGTTCAGATAAAAATGAATCCATGACTCGACCATTGTTTGATAAATATTCATCATTTTTTAATATCTTATAATTCCAAGTCCTATTTTCTTTCTCAAAAATATGATTAAATCTATTAGATAAAGCTTCATCCGGTCCAAACATTCTAAAATTTTTATTATCTTTATTTAATTCAAATAAATCTCTAATATAATTCCCAAGATTCATTGTATCTTGAGAAATTATGCTACCTGGTTTTTTAATATCTAGGCAATAATCTTCCCAATTAGGTGTAATTATTTCTTTTAAAAGTAGTCCTCCATTAGCATAAGAACTAGCTCCCATGCATTTACTTGGAGACGAAGCTAAATCTCTTAATTCTTTTATTAACCTTCCTTTTTCATCAAATAATTTATCTATTTTATAACTTTTTAACCAATTTTCAATTATTTTTAAATTTTTAGGATGATCTACATCTATTGGAATTGGTACTTGATGTGCCCTAAATGATCCTTCTATTTTTTTAGAATCATATTCTTTTGGACCAGTCCATCCTTTTGGTGTTGTTAAAATAATTAATGGATATGATCCTTTACCCGTATTTTTTATTTTTTTAATTTCTTTAATAACCTTATCCATTTTTTTAGCCATTTCTTCATGCATTTTTAACGGATTAGATCCTGTTACAAAATATGGTACCCAACCACAACCATAGAAGAAGTCTTCCAATTCATCTTTACTCATTCTTCCAAAGACTGTTGGATTGGAAATTTTATAACCATTTCTATGAAAAATTGGTAAAACTACTCCATCACTTTTTCTATTTAAAAATTTATTAATATGCCAAGATGTAGCGAGTGGTCCAGTTTCTGCTTCACCATCACCGACTACACAAGCAGCAATTAAATCTGGATTATCTAAAACGGCACCAGCAGCATGAGCAAGACTATAACCAAGCTCGCCACCTTCATGAATGGATCCAGGTGTCTCAGGTGCAACATGAGAAGATACTCCTCCTGGAAAGCTAAACTGTTTGCATAATTTTTTAAGACCCTCTTCATCTTCACTAATCCATGGATAAAATTTAGAATAAACTCCTTCTAAATAATTATTAGCAATCATAGCTTGACCACCATGACCTGGTCCAGATATATAAATCATTTTCAAATTAAATTTCTTAATTACTCTATTGAGATGCATATAAATAAAATTTTGCCCTGGAGTTGTTCCAAAATGTCCAACTACTTTTGGTTTAATATGATTTATTGTTAAAGGTCTTCTAAGTAATGGATTATCTAATAAATATAATTGAGCAACACTTAAATAATTTAGTACTCTAAAGTATTCATCCATTCTTTGCAATTCTTTTTTCTTTAAAACAGCCATTTTTTTACACTCTCCTATTCTATAAAAGTATAGCACAAAATTACCATTTTTAAATAAAAATTCGAATAATAATATTTAACTATTTTTTATAAATATTTATTTATTTTCTTTATTATCATCAGAATAATCATCTACAATTATATAAGCCGTTGTTCCTTTAAATCTATCAACATTAGGATCATACTTTGGAATATTAGATATATTCGTCTGACTCATATTATAATTTATTGTTTTATAAATATTCTTTTTTAAAATTATATCTAATTTTTCTTTAATTTGTTCTTTTGAAAAAGGTTTAGCAATATAATCACTGAAGCCTTCACTTAAATATTTATTTTTTGCTCCGGATAAGGCATCAGCTGTTAGAGCAATTACTGGAGTATTAAAATTTGGTATTTCTTTTAATTTTATAAGTGCAGTTTCTCCACTCATATTAGGCATCATAATATCCATAAATATTAAATCATAATTATTTTCTTCTTTTATCTTATTAATGCATTCTTCTCCACTATTTGCTTCTACAATATTAAAATTAAAATCTTTGAGAGCTTTTTTTGCTACTTTTATATTTAATTTATTATCATCTACAATCATTATCTTTTTGCCGGCATAATTTATATTATTTGAAATAATAGAACTACCTGTAAGAGATGCATTATTTTGATATATTTTTGTTTTTTCAAGCATTCTTTCCTGACTTATTTTTTCTGTTAAAGCTTTTATTTTTTGAGGAATAGTTACTACGAAGATAGAACCTTTTCCATATTGTGACTTAACATTTATTTTTCCACCCATCATATCGACAAGTGCTTTCGTAATTGCTAGTCCTAGTCCTGTTCCTTCTGTAGTAGAATTTTTTTCAATATCAAGTCGCTCAAATTTAGTAAATAATTTATTAATATCTTCTGCCTTTATTCCACGACCTGTATCTTGACAAGTAATAATTATATTTGAAATATTATCTTTCAAATTATTAATACATTTTATATTAAGATTAATTTGTCCTTCATCAGTATATTTAATAGCATTTGTAAGTAAATTATTAATAATTTCCTTAATTTTTGACTTATCTCCTATTACTTCATAAGGTATATCTTTTGAGATGTCTAAATTAAAAATAACATTTTTTTCTCCTATTCTTGTTTGAGTAATTTTACACATATTTGTTATTTCTTCTCTGAAGTTATAGGTACTTTCAACAAGTTCCATCTTATTGGCTTCTATTTTATTTATATCTAAAATATTACCAACAATTTCTAATAGTGTTTGGGAGGCATTTCTAATATCTGTTGTATCTTCAACGACTTCTTTTGGAACTTGTTCTTTATAGCTTTCAATATCTTCTGATAATCCAACAATAGCATTAAGTGGAGTTCTAATTTCATGGGACATACTTGATAAGAAATCACTCTTCGCATGGTTTGCTCGTTCAGCTTGCTCTTTAGCTAATTCCATTTGACTTAATAATTTTAAATCAGGATTTTCAATAGTAAAATACATTAAATAACATAAAAGAGATAATATCAAATCATAAATGTTAAATTGGGGATGAAATAGAACAAATATTCCAAGAAATAATATTATTGGTATGATATAAAATATTGAATTATACCTTTTATCATTTTTCTTTTTATTTATTAAAGCAACAATAAAAGTAAAAATTACATTAATAAATGTTAAAGAATAAGTTAATGTTATAGATGAACCTTTACCACTAGTTATTCCCCCTACTTTATAAACATCAAATTTTAATAATAATATTAAGATTCCAATAATTACATAAAATATATTATTTATTAGAATATTTTTTTTAAAATTATTACGATATTTTTCATAACTAATATATAAAATATAAGATAATAAATTAGTAGTTATAATAACAATAAATAAAGAACCAATTTTATTAATCAAGGAAAATACATAAGCAAAGTTAGGAGTAATATTATCTACTGCATAAATGCTTGCTAGATAATGAGATATGAAATTAGTACTGTTAACAAGTAAAGTAAATATTAATATATTTTTATAAAAATAGTTTTCTTCTAAATTAACCTTCTTTTTTGTAAAAAAAACAATTGCAATTAATGATGTAAAAATCAAACAAACAAATGGTATATCATATTCTATCATTTATATCACCTATTATAATATTAGTATTAAATTTATTTTTTTGCAACAAATAAGAATAATTATAATAGTAAAATAAAAAATCTAGTTATTGACAAATAAAATATATCAATACTAGATTTTTTCTTTGTAAATTATTCTTTATAATTTATCTTTTTTTAATTAATACTTTTTCTTTTAAATATTTTTCCATATAATTTGGAACATTTTTTCTATCTAAATCAATTCTTTTTAAAATAAAACTATTATCTTGAAGTTTATGCTTTTTTAAATATTCGGGATTTAATTCTAAATCAGAAATTGTTTTTATAACATCAGCATATTCTCTATCTTCATTAGTCTTTTTAGTTAAATATTCAGCTTCAAAATCTACTCCCTCTTTCCATTTTAATTTAGTAAAAGAATCAGCTACTATTTTTTCTCTTAATTCTTCTTCTAAATCAATATGCTCACTTCTTTTTATTTGTGGAAAATGTCTTTCAAATAAATAATAAACTGAAGTTGCCATTTTGTCTCTTAAATAATTAGTTTTAGATTTTATTTCATATTTTTCATTTTTTAATTTACCAGGAAAGTATTTATTTACAGGAGCATCTATTTTAGAAACATCTATTGGATTACTAAAGTCTATGTATGAAGCATTATTTTCATTATCTCTTAAATATGAAACAAGTACTATTTTTTTATTGGTTTGTGTTGCTAAATTAACAGGTCCATCAAATAAATTATTAATAATTTTATTTGGACTAATATTATGAGAGCCTTCTGGGAAAATTAAAATACTATCTTTTGTTAAAACTCTTTTCATTTTTGGTATTAATTCTTTTCTCTCATCTTTATCTAAAATATCAAAAGGAATTATTCCATTTAGTAACCAAAGTAAAAATATTTCTGGATTATTTTGAAGAGAATCAATTGAACCCAATACTAAATGAGCATTTCTATCAATTACTCCTAGAACTGTTTCAATATCTTCTGGACATGTATGATTGCAGACAAAAATATATTGTTCATTGTCATCTAATTTAGGATATCTTTCAACAATAATATTATGTTTTCCTTTTTTTAAATCATATTTCTCTATTGGAATAAATTTTGTTGATAAATTAGAAAAATATTCTTCATCAGTTTGATTATTATTATTTTTTACAAATATAATATTAGTATTATCAAATATTGATAGTATCTTTCTAAATGAATTATTAAATTTATTTCTAAATTGCAAGCCAAAATTTGAAGTAAATTCATCAGTACTTTTTTTATCTAAATCACTTATAATTAAATTTTTCATATATAGTCTCCTTTAAGTAGTCTGTATTATAGCATATTTTTATATTTTTGTATATATAAGTATTTAGTGTATTTCATTATGTAAATTATTAATTTCATTTAATTAGAAAAATTAGATAACTTTATTTACTTTTTAAACGAATATTAAATAATTAATATATAGATTTATTATAAAAAATATTTAACTTGAATTAGTTAAATATTTTTCTTTTCCATGTTTTCATAAGCTACTGTAAGCATTAATTTAATTCTATTTACTTGATTAGTGTGACTTGATCCTGGATCGTAATCAATTGCAACTATATTAGCATCAGGATACATTTGTCTAATTCTTTTTATCACACTTTTACCAACAATATGATTAGGAAGACAAGCAAATGGTTGAACACAGACAATATTATCTATACCATCTTTTATAAATTCAATCATTTCAGCTGTTAAGAACCAGCCTTCTCCTGTTTGATTACCTAAAGAAATGATACCATCTACATTATCAGCTAAACGATAAATATTAGTAGTGCCTCGATATCTTGTTCCTTTTAAAGCTTCTCTTATTGGTTTTTCGTAGATATCAATAAAATTCAGAACTTGTTTATAAATTAAAGCTTGAACTTTACTTGTTTTTAACAAGTCACTTTTAATCATTGTATTAATAACACTATATTTAACAAAACCCATTAATTCTGGTGCAGTTACTTCTGCTCCCTCTGATTCTAATTTTTCAACTAAATTATCATTACCAAATGTATGATATTTAATTAGTATCTCTCCCACGATACCTACCTTTGGTTTAGGTGTAATTTTAGTACGAATTTTCTTAAAATCAGAAACAATTTCTTTAATATTTTCTTTAAACTCACCAAACTTACCCCGAGTTACTGCATCACAACATTTTTTATTCCACTTTTCATATAAATCTTCACTTCGGCCATGTGCAATTTCATAAGGACGAGTTGCTAGTAAAAGTTTCATAAGTAAATCACCATATAAAACTGC
>CACYRE010000032.1:0-4272 GCA_902776735.1 uncultured Erysipelotrichaceae bacterium
GATTCATCTATATTTTCACTATCAAAATCTTTCATCATATTCTCTCTATTAATTCCAATAGTAGCAGTTGTTGCATATTTATTTTTATATGAATTAATTAAACTAGCTGAAGTATTATTAATAGCCAAAGTAATAGAGATAGAAGCTGCTATTACAATAATTACTATTCCTATTAAAATATTTCTTCCTTTATTTCTTACAATTGAAGTAATTGCATTTTTTAATATATACATAAATCATTCATTTCACAATTAAATATAATATTTTATTGTGAAAAATTTACGAAAAAAAAAAGAAATAAACGTTAAAAATAAACTATTTATTTCTACTTCTTAAATATTCAACAAAACCTCTTAAAAGCTCTTTTTTATCATCTTCTATCCATTCAATATTATCTAATATATTTAAAGATTCATCATACATTTTATTCATAGTATCATTAGCGTATTTATAAGCTCCACTATCTATAAATATATTTTTTACTTGTGTAATATTTTCTGAAGTTAAAGTTTTACCATAATATTTTAATAATTCATTTTTATATTTACTATTACAAGTATAAGAATAAAGTATTGTTTGTTTAAACTCTTTGATATCTGATCCATTTACTTTACCCATACTTTCTGAATATATTCCTAAAATATCATCTTGTATCTGAAAAGCAATACCTACTAGTTTTCCAAAATTAGTTATATCTTCTAATTTTTTTTCTGAAGAATCTGCTAAAATCATTCCTACTGATAATGGTCCAATTATAGTATAATAAGCTGTCTTTAATTTATAAATATTCATAATATTATCTTCTAGTTTATTATCAGCAACAAGTTGATGTCTACTACTAAAAGGAAGTACCACATCAAGTAATTCTCCTTTAATTGTTTTTAAGACAGTATCATTAAAATAAGTAAGTAATTTAGACAAATTCTTATCATTGCTATAAGCTTTTATAATTATATTACTCGCTAAATAAAGGCCATAATCTCCCATACATAAAGCTACTGAATTACCAAGACTTTTTAATTCACCAGCATTATCACTATATTTTTTATATTTATTATAGGTAGCATAATGAATTGTATCTTTACCTCTTCTTTTAGAATCATTATCTATAATATCATCATGTACTAGAATTGCTGTTTGAAATAACTCATAAGCTAAGGATAAACTATTACTATAATCTTTATCATCTTTTAATAAATAATAACCCAAATTAACTAAAGTACCTCTAATTAATTTACCATCTGAATTTAGATTAGCAAGTAATTCTAAATTTTCCTTAATAATAGGATTATCTTCCTTAACAAGATTTTTATTAAACTCCTTTAATTTATTATTAATTACTTCCTTTTCACTCTTATAATATTCACTAAATTTATTCATACATATTCCTTTCTTTATCTTATCTTACTATTAGTTTCTTCTAATAAAATATTATCTAATTTTTTAGTTCTTGGAAGTAATCTCATAGTAAGATATTCATCTATTTCATATGGATAAGTCAATATTTCTAACTGACTATTCTGATAAGCTAATCTTCTAAATGTTCTAATAAACTTATTAGTTAAATTAGTTTGAATATTTATATTTCTTTCATATAATTCTTTTTTTCTTGTCTCATCCGTACTTTTATTTGAAGCTTCCTCTCTTGATATATATCTTAAAGGTAAATATGGTACTGCCTTTATTTGATTTACTCCATTATGTTCCAGTATTGTTATAAAAATATTTAAAGCTAAAATAAATGAAGAAGTTATATCACTAATATTACCTTCAGGATAATAACTATTAATTTTATTCTTATAGTCATAATATTCATCACTATCTATAACATCTTTATTTATTTTATATAATAATCTATTAATCTTAGAAACATACTTTTTATTAATATCTAATTCATTTAATTTACTATTATCATTTAAAATACTATAAATATAACAAGTATTATGATCTATTCCATAATAAATACTTGGTAGGTGATACTCATGATTATTCTCATCTTTTAAAGTTAAAGCTATTTTATATGGTGTTTCTTGTCTACTATCAGTTAATTCATTTCTTATTACTAATTTACTATAAAAAAATACCTCATCTAAAGAAACTTCTATTCCTTTATTTAAATAATTTAAAGTTTTGTCTTTTTGAAAAGCAATATTTCTTCTTAAAAAATCCTCTGGCTTTAAAAAATCTTCAGTTGTAGCGTTAATTAATAAATTCATCATAAAATATTTTTCTTTTTCTTCAATACTATTATCTAAAAAAGTAAATGTCTTTCTATTTTTACTTATTTCTAACTTTAAATATTCTTCTAATAATTCAAAAAACTTATCTTCATTTCTAATTATTAATTTACCAGGAGCACTATACCCAGTATCAATAATATTTTTATTATTTTTTTCAATTAAAGTATCAAAATAAATATTCCAAGGCTCACCATCTATTATGACACTACCAGTACTTGCTTCTTTTACTAATTCATAAAACTTATCTTTCATTTTTCTTCTCTTTTCTATAATCAATAAACAAACTAACTAAAAGTATTATCGATCCTATAGTAATAAAAATATCAGCAATATTAAAAACTGGAAAATTATAATTAAATATTTTAAATGATAAAAAGTCTGTAACAGAATGATTTATTATTCTATCAACTAAATTACCATATATTCCCCCCATAATTAATCCAAGAGATACTTCAGTTAGTTTTGTCATATTTTTCTCTTTTTTTATATAATTATCTAATACTAAAAGTATTACAACACTTAATATAATTAAAAATATTAAACTATTTTGAAATAGAGAAAAAGCAGCTCCCGTATTTTTTACATAATATAAAGAAAAGAAATTAGAAATTATTGTTAAAGTACTATCTTCTTTTAATTTAGAACTAACAAGCAACTTAGTAATAATATCTATTACTACAACAATAGAAGTTATTGAATAAATTGATTGCCTTCTTTTAGGATGAATACTAGTATCAATATTTATATCTGGTATTTTTATTTTTAACTTATTTTTATTGTTCTTCTTCTTCATCATTATCTCCTTCTAATATTTTTATTCTATCTACTATAATTTGATATTCATTTACACGCTTTTCAACCCTACCCCTTATTTTTAGTAGATAACCAGTACTAATATTATTAATATAATTATTATATGTTTTAGGAAATAAAGTATATTCAATACTGCCCGTCTCATCACTTCCAGTAATAAAAGCCATTTTATCTCCTTTTTTAGTAGTTATTTCTTTTATTTTTTCAACTAATATTAAAGTATCAACTTGTCTATTGAAAAAATTAGGCATTTGATTAATAAATATTGTATATGGATTATCTTTACGATAGATTGATGTTGGATGAGCTGATAAGTAAAAACCAAAAACTTCTTTTTCTTTCTCTAATAAATAAGATTCTTTATAATCGCTCATATATTCTATTTCAGGAATTGCAACCAAACTAGGATCAATATCTTTAGTTAGTTCAGCATAATTAAATAAACTATCTAAATTATTAATAAGAGTTCTTCTATTAATATTAAATTCAGAAAAAACATTAGCATATATCAAAACTTCAAAAGTTTTCTTACCAATACCAGCAATATATAATCTACTAAAGCAATCATATATATCTTTAAATGCTCCAGTCTTCTTTGCCTGTTTTATTTGCTCTGAAACTACTACTCCAATAGACTTAATATTTGAAATTGGGTAAATTATTGTATCATCTCTCACAATATATCTAGATTCACTATTACTTATAGTAGGTTTTTCTATTTTAATTTTATTTTTTTTAGCTTCTAAAATATATTCATTTGTTTTAACTTCACTTCCAATAACATTAGAAAGTAAATTAGCAAAGAAAATGGTCTTATAATGACATTTTAAATATGCCATTTTGTAAGCAATTATAGAATAAACTACTGAGTGTGATTTATTAAAACCATAACCGGCAAAATTTAGAACTAAATTAAATAGTTTTTCTGCTTGCTCCCTCTTATGTCCCATTGCAATACTTTTTGTAACAAATTTTTCTTCTTCGGACTTTAACAAATCAACTTTTTTCTTAGACATAGCTCGTCTTAAGATATCAGCTTCTCCCAAAGTATAACCAGCATAAACACTAGCTAGTTGCATAATTTGTTCCTGATAAATTAATATTCCGTAAGTATTCTTAGTTACTTCTTTTAAAGACTCATCCAAATATTCAACTTTTTCTTCTCCATGTTTTCTTTTAATATATGAATCAATATTAATAGATGCCCCTGGACGAAACA
>CACYRE010000032.1:4311-13214 GCA_902776735.1 uncultured Erysipelotrichaceae bacterium
TGATAAATATTTTTAATATCAGTTAAAATATTATCAATTAAAGTCAAGTTTTTCAAAACTAAAAAGTCCATTTTTAATAAACCTAACTCTTCCAAATATTCCATAGAATATCCTGTTAAATACATATCATCGCTCTTATACAAGGGAATTACTTCATCTAAATCTATTTTACTCATAACAATTCCCGCTGCATGTTGAGAAGTATGTCTAGGAAATCCTTCTATTCTAACAGCTATTTTAAACATATTAGAAAGCGTAGAATCAGAATCAATTCTTGTTTTAAATGCAACATTATTCTTATAAATATCCATTAGTTTATCTTTAGACATATTTGGAATAAATTTACATAATCCATCAACTTTATATAATGGAATATTTAAAACACGTGAAGTATCACGAATTGCCTGTTTAGCTGCTAGTGTTCCAAAAGTAATAATTCCACTAACCCTTTTCTCACCATATTTTTCTTTAACATAATTAACAACAATATCTCTTTTATTATCAGGAAAATCAGTATCAATATCAGGCATAGTTTTTCTTTCGGGATTTAAAAATCTTTCAAATAATAAGTCATATTTTAAAGGATCAATATCCGTGATCCCTAGTGAATAAGCAACTAAAGATCCTGCTGCACTACCTCTACCAGGACCAACTAATATTTTACTTTTTTTAGCAAACTTTATATAGTCATATACTATTAAAAAGTAATTAGCAAAACCCATTTCATTAATAATTTTTAATTCATAAACTAATCTCTCTTTATACTTATTGGAAATATTTCCACTTAATCTTTTATTAAGTCCTACTTTACATAACTCAAATAAATACTTTTCAGGATCATCACAATCATATATAGGAAGAAGAATCTCTCTTTTAGGAAAAACTAAACAACAACTATCAGCAATCTTCATAGAGTTTATCAAACCAATATTATCAGTTAAATCTAATAAGTTATTTATATTTAATTCATGATTAATAGTTTCATAAATATCATCACTAGAAATAGTTTTACCATCTCTTATTCTATATAAGTAAGGAAGATAATAGTCATCTTCTTTATTTAAATATAAACTTTCTCTAAAAAACACAATATTCTTAGTATACAATAAAGCTTCTTTTTCTTCTTGTTTATTTTGATAACCAACATATAAATCAGAATAAATATCTTTAATATTCTCAAAATAATTAATATATTCAAAAGGTACTACAGCAATTACTTCTTCACTATATTTATTTAAATCTTCTAAAGTAACTTTTCTCTCACTTTGTATAGTAGATAACTTAATAAGACTTTGATAACCCTTATAATTTTTACAAAATAATACAATTTTAAAATTATCTAAATTTATTTCTAAACCAATAACTGGCTTTATATTAGCTTTTTCACATTTTTTTATAAATTCCATAGTACCAAACATATTACTATCAGTTAATGAGATACTAGTTAGATTATTATTTTTAGCAAATTTTACAATATCATCTATTTTTAATAGACTAGATAATAAATTATAATTACTTTTATTATAAAGTGGAATATACATAACTAATACCTCCTCTTTTTTATTTTATCATAATATTATTATTATTTGTTAATAATATAAAAACTCTTGATTTTGTTTGACTTTAAATAGGTTTTATGATAAAGTTATTAAGCAGAACGAAGTAATACCAAAGGAGGGATAGTATGGCAGTAAATATTACTACTAGACGTGATAACGTTAAAAATATAAGATCTCATGCTTTAAATGCTACTAAAAAGAGACAAAATTTAAACTTACAAGTATATAGACTTGAAGATGGTACTAAAGTTAGACTTTCAACTAAAGAAATTAGAACTTTAAGAAAAGAACAATCAAATAGTAAAGCTGCCTAAACGGCAGTTTTTTTAAAGAAAAAAACTTCTAAAGAAGTTTTATTGACAAGTATATCCATGTGAAAACATATCACTTTGCAAACTAGTTTTATCAGTTCCAGCAGCATAATCAATTTTTGTATATGGAGTAGCTTGCTGAGCCTCTGGAAAAGTAGACAAATCTAATTTCGAATAATCAACTGAAGTTGTCGCAACTATTCCTTCGCCTGATGGTACAAGAGTTACTTGGTAACCATTTAATGATATTAAATAAGGAATAAAAGCCTGCTTATAATTTTCTATTGCTGTAGGACCATTTACATTTCCTGCTGTAGGCATAATCGTTGTCGTTCTAGTAAATTTAGTTAATTTATTACTAGAAAATGTATAGACAATACTATATGCTTGATCTGTTCCATCGGCTAGACCTGCTTGATTTAAAGTACAAGTTATAGTATCACTTTGTGGAGTAGTTTCCCTTTTTTCAATAGTACTAGTATCTTTTTTTGTAGATGAACTATTCAATGTTTGAACAACACCAAAAGCCGTTCCAAAAAATATTGATAAAACACCTATTAAAGCAACTATTATGGCTGGCTTTTTACTAGTCATTTTTTCATAGCGTGCTGTTTCTTCAAAGTCTTGCAAATTTAAAACTTGTGTTTTTTGTAATTCTTCTTGTGATAATTGTTGCATTTCTTGATTTTGTTGATTATTTTGCATATTTTGATTTCCTTGGTTCATTTTCCCACCTCTATCTTAATTACATTATATTAAATAAAAAACAAATATTCAAGAAAAAATAGCTAAATTATAGCTATTTTATTTTTTATTTATTACATTTTTATTTATTCTTCTTACGTGCATCAAATTTTTTTCTTTCTTCTGTATTTAATATTCTTTTACGTAACCTAATAAAGTTTGGTGTTACTTCGACTAATTCATCTGAATTAATATAATCAAGTGCATATTCTAAAGTTATTGGACGTGGTCTTTTTAGAACTACAGTATGATCTGATCCCGCTGCTCTGGTATTAGTTAATTGCTTTCCTTTTATAACATTGACTGCTAAATCGTCTTCTCTATTAGATTCTCCAACAATCATTCCCTCATAAACTTCTGTACCTGGTTCAATAAACATTGTTCCACGATCGGCTAAATTTCCTATTGAATAAGCAGTTGCTGCTCCATTTTCAGATGATACAAGAACACCAAATTTTCTCTCACCAATATCAACACTTTCTACAGGCATATACTCTTTAAAAGTATGATTCATAATACCATAACCTTTAGTTAAAGTCATAAAATCAGGTCCAAATCCGATTAAACCACGAGATGGTATTACATAGATAAGTCTTGTTTGATCACCTATAGTATTCATAGAAACCATATTAGCGCCACGCACTCCAAGTGCTTCTATTACTCCTCCCATATAGTCATTTGGAACGTCTATTTGTAGGTCTTCAAAAGGTTCACATTTTACGCCATCTATTTCTTTTATAATTACTTGAGGCTTTGATACTTCTAATTCAAAACCCTCTCTTCTCATATTTTCTATTAAAATTGATAAGTGAAGTTCTCCACGACCAGCTACTAAGAAAGATTCATTAGTTGCTTGTTCTACCTTTAGAGAAACATCTCTTTGAGTCTCTCGTTCAAGACGCTCTCCTATTTTTCTGGCAGTCACAATCTTACCATCTCTACCAACCATTGGTGATGAGTTAGTACCAAAAGTCATCTGTAGAGTTGGTTCATCAATATGTAATTTTGGAAGTGGATTTTCTTTTCCTACTTCACATAAAGTTTCACCTACTGAAATATCTGCAAGGCCTGCTACTGCAACTATATCTCCAGCTTCTGCTTCTTCTATTTCTATTCTATTATAACCATAATAACCAAATAATTTTTGAATTCTAAATTGTTTAATAGTACCATCTAGGCGACAACATGATACCATTTGGCCTGTTTTTATTTTACCATTATGAACTTTACCAATTCCTATTCTGCCAACAAATTCATTATAATCTAATAAAGCAGGTTGAAATTGTAATGGTGCATTTTTATCTCCCTTAGGTGCAGGAATTTCTTCAATAATAGTATCCAATATCTCACCTAGTCCAGGAGTTTGCTTAGTAGGATCTGGATCATATGAACATGTATTATTTATAGCTGATGCATATATTGTTTTAAAATCTAGAGCATCATCGTCAGCTCCAAGTTCAATAAATAAATCTAATACCTCATCCAAAACTTCTTTAGGGCGAGCAGCAGGTTTATCTATCTTATTAATAACAACAATAGGCTTTACATGTGCTTCAAAAGCTTTCTTCAAAACAAATCTAGTTTGAGGCATAGCACCTTCGTAAGCATCTACTACAAGGATAACACCATCAACCATGTTCATTATACGCTCAACTTCACCACCAAAATCAGCATGACCAGGAGTATCTAAAATATTTATTCTAACCCCTTTATAATCAATAGCTGTTGTCTTAGCTAAAATAGTAATTCCACGTTCTTTTTCAATAGCATTAGAGTCCATTGATAAATTTGTAACATCTTCATTATCTCTAAACATTCCCGAATGTTTTAGTATTCCATCAACAATTGTTGTTTTACCATGATCAACATGAGCAATAATTGCGACATTTCTTCTTTCCATAAGTAACACCTCTCTCATACTTGCGTCGCTTGTCATTATATCACAATAGAAAAAAAAATACTAGAGTTTTATTGCTTTATCTCTAGTAAAAATCATGATTAATTAGAAAAATAATGTACAAAAGTATTTGTCTCAAATGTATTCTTATTCATTCTTGTATCATAATTGTCTCTAGTGAATAACACCCACCAAAAGCCTCTTTTCCAATATATCTCAAGTTAGAATCATTACTTATTACTACACTTTTAAGAGCAGTATCACCCAAAAATGCATCATCATCTATTTTCAAAACATTTAATCCATTATATGTATTAGGAATAACAATCTTAGAATTACAAATAAGACCATCTATAAATAACTTACCATATACCCACCATTATATCTTTGATAATAAATATAAAGTTATAAAAATTATTCCTATATTTAGCTACTTTTAACTATTTCTTCAAAGTTTTTAAAAGTTCTAACTAATACAAGAATCTTTTCCTCCTCCACACAAATTAAATTACTAACTCCATTATATTCAATATTAGGAAGCTCTATCTTCTCATAAGTACAATAAATATTAAATAACTCTTTTTTAATTATCTAAAATTAACATTATTATTAAATTTAGTAACTATATACATTATTTTTTTAGATGTATCCTTTATTTTACTTAAAGTAAATGTTTTAAATAATTTCTTATTAGTATATTCTATTTCTAAATCATAAACTTTATTTAATAATTCTATTAAATATTTATAACTATCTTTTTGTCCCACAATATTATCAAACCAATTTTCAATATCATATACTTCTCCATTTAATCTTAGATTAGCAAGTGTATTTATAAATGTTTTATTTTCTAATATCTGTTTACAGACATAACTTTCTAAATAATAAGAATTAGAATTATAATGATAATTAGTTTCACTATTAATTGCATATATTGTATTACCTATAGTAGAATTATTAGAATCAAATTGCTTAATTATATTAATTATTTCTTCAGTCTGTTTGGTATTAATAATTTCTTCTAAAAGATATGATTTATCTTTTCTAACAAATGATAAGTCTTTCTTACGATATACCCGATACGTTAGACCTGTTCTTAAATATAAGTAATTTTTAGTTAGTCTAATTTCATTATAATAAGAATTAATAGCATGATTAAATTCATGGACTAAGTTGTCAAGTAAATCTATTAAACTTATTTTATTATAATTTTTTATTTCCATTATTTTTTTAGTAGAATAATTACCATTATAAAATATTGGTCTACTAGAATAATAAGCTTTAACCATTTTACTTTTTTGATTACTACTTAATATTCTTATATTTCTAAAAGTATTTAGAACTAATTTTTCTTTATTAATTCCATATTTAATAATAAAAGCTGGTATTATTATATATAGAAGATGTCTTATATTACTATCATAATTATATAAATCAGATATTCTATCTATCTCATTTTTTTCTTTTTGAATAATTAGATTACTATCCATATAAATCACCAATTTTAGTATAACAAATTATTAATAATATTTGTTATTATTTAATTCAATATCTAAAATATTTATAAAAGGTATTTGTAAATTATCAGTTAATATTAATAATTTATGATAAGTATCTATTTTCTTTAAATTAGTTACTTTTATATAATATTTACCACCAGGCTTTTTACTATCTTTTACATAATAAGTTATTTTAAATCTAGTTTTTGGATATAATTTTAAATAATTAATTTTTTTATTTATTAATTCTTGCTCTTCCTCGGTTATTATTTTTTTAGGAGTTGTCTGTCTAGCACTTTCATTGATTTGCTCCTCATATCCTGTTAGGGCTGAAAATGGAGCGAATTGAGCACAACGTTGCTCAACGGACAATTTTTGGTGTTTTGATTTGGGTCTATTTTTATATAATATATCATTATATAAAAAATTAGGCTCTATGTCCTCCAACTTGTTCATTTCTTTCAATCGTCGTACCTCCTTCTTCTAAATCCATACCTTTTAAAATTGCATTTTTACCATACTTTTCTTTAATATTTATAATAATTTTAGAAAGTTTTAAATCTTTTTCTTCTTGCTCTTTCTTTATTTTATCTTCTTCTATATTATCAAAAATGCTCAATTGTTTTATCTGTTTATTCTTCTCAATACTTTGTTTAGGAATAATATTAATTGCAGTAATATTAATTCTTCTAACTGTTAAATTTTTATCAATAATTTGTTCAAACAAATTCATAACTTGAGGTAATATTTCCATAAATGATGAACTATATCTATCTAAATTAACTGTTCCATGAGCACTTTTTGGTACAATTCTTCCATAATGATCTTTTTTAGTCTGTCCTATATAAAATTTTGTATTTTCTATATCATAACCAACAGATAGAACAATAGCTTTAGTAACAAAACCTTTTTTAACTAAATCTAGAGTTAGATTATCCAACATTTCTTTTATTATTATTTTAGTCTTTTCATAAGAATATGGTTGATGAAGTACTTGCCCAGAGCCTAAACTATTAGATTTAGGTTTATATTTTCTTATATCTTTTAGACTAACTGTTTCTTCTCCCCAGGCATGATCTATTAAAAGCTCAGCATTTATACCAAATAATTTAAATAAAAACTCTTCATCATTAATAGACATCCTAGCAATATCTCCCATAGTATAAATATTATTTTCTCTTAATTTATTAGCATAACCTGTACCTACTCGCCAAAAATCAGTTAAGGGCTGATGAGTCCATAATAGTTTACGATAAGATATATTATTTAATTTAGCTATTCTTACACCATATTCATTTGGTTCAATATGTTTAGCAACTATATCCATAGCAACTTTAGCAAGATATAAATTAGTCCCTATTCCACCAGTTGCTGAAATCCCTGTTTCATCATAAATATCTTGGATAATAATAGTAAGCAATTGATTAACGCTTAACTTATATGTATGTAAATATGTACTAATATCAATAAAAACCTCATCTATTGAATAAACATAGATATCTTCACATGATGCATATTTTAAATAAATATTATAAATTCTATTAGAATAATCCATATATAATTTCATTCTAGGTGGTGCAATAATAAAATCAATTTCTTTATTTAAATCTTCAGCATCATCTAAATTTATAGTCTTAGATATAAACTTTTTATTATTATTTTTTTCTCTTCTAATACTATTTATTTCTTTTACTTTCTTTATTACTTCAAACAATCTAGCTCGTCCTGGTAATCCATATTTTTTTAGAGCTGGAGAAATAGCTAAACAAATAGTTTTATTGGTCCTAGAAGTATCAGCTACAACTAAATTAGTTTTAAGTGGATCCATCTTTCTTTCGACACATTCAACCGAAGCATAAAAACTTTTTAAATCAATGCATATATATTTATAATCCATAAATTTCACTTCATCAATCAAGTTTAAAATATCATACATTTGTTTGAATGTCAATTCTGATTTCAAAAAAAAAGTTCTATTAATTAGAACTAGCTTCTTTTAATTGTTTGGAAGTTTTTATTTTTATATTATGTTTCTTAATATACTTTGTCCAATTTATGTAACCATAAACCGAATTAGTTAAATATCCAAGTTTTAAAACTAGAAGTACTATCTGACCTGATAGAACATTTATTACTCCTTCTAAAATAGCAGACAAAATCCATGTAATCCATTGCTCTCTATACCTTAATAAAATAAATAAACCATTTAAAACACCTAAGGCTGATACACAAGCATCTAAATAAGTAACAACAATTTCTAATGTCTTATTACCATGAAATAATTCAGTACCTATATTTAAATAAGTTAAAAAGTAACCTACTCCGACAGTCCAAATTATTATACCTATGATACATATTATTTCTTGAATACCAGATAATTTTCTAACTTCAGTTAAATCTTTTTCTTCTTTATCTTGATGCCTATTCCAATTTATAAAACTAATGATATCAATTGGTATCCAGAAGAATATTGTAACCGCCATGGTAGCAAATCTATATGATAATACTATACAAATAGCTATTTCAAATATTTCTACAATAAGTGAAACAACAAAATTCCATTTACTTTGTTTAGATAATAATAATTCACACAATATATTAAAGAATATATCACATAAATAAAGGACCATTATTAATGTTCCATTTACACCATTAGTATCTTCTTCAGGAAATAAAAAAGCAAAAATAATTGATAAAATTAGTATACTAAAAAACCATATTTTTTCATATGTCGTAAAAAAATTCCAGACTTTTTTTATTTTTTCTTTCATACACTCCTCACTTCATGAAAAAAATTATAACATGTATACTTTAAGATGTAAATTGATGAGAGAAAAGCTCATTAGTTTATGATAGAATATTTTTTATTCTTTCTTATAAGAAAGAATAAAAA
>CACYRE010000033.1 GCA_902776735.1 uncultured Erysipelotrichaceae bacterium
GTACCCTCACTTACGGTGCGTTGCTGTGCAATAATTTTTTTTATTTTAAATTTTTCATTTTTTCGAGAAAAAATTATTGACTATTCATAGTTGGTCTCCGTATAATAGTAGTTTATCAAAAATCATCATAAAAAAACAGGAAGTATCCTTGGAATTATGTTTTTTATAAATTAAATTATTAATAAAAAAACTCCATTCATCCTACATAAACCTTTCACATAAAACGTGAAGCTTCAGATTAAACAGAGTTCTTATAAATTTATACTATCATCATAAACAATAAACTTCAATACTAATATTTCTATTTACCGATTTCTATACTTATACTTCTCTATTTTTCTATCATAAAGGAGCAATCTTGTGGCACTTCATGTACAAAAGTTCTATTAATTACTCTTTGCTGAACAGGTTGTCCCATAGCCTCACCCATTGGCATAGGCTGATTCATACTAGGACCATTTACATAATTATTATTGCCATCAATATTATTTTCCATACTCATATTTTGAAAATATTCATTATTATACATTTTATACCTCCTAAAGTATCTTATGTAAATAATAAATAACTTCCACAAAAAAGCCTTAAAAAGGCATTTTAAAATTTCCATTACTCATTTGCTTCATCATTTTTTTCATTTCATCAAATTGCTGAAGTAACTTATTTACCTCTTGAACTGAAGTGCCTGATCCTTTCGCAATCCTAGTTTTCCTACTTGCTTTAATTATCTCTGGGTGCTTTCTCTCACTAGGAGTCATTGACAAAACAATTGCTTCAACATGAGCCATCTGCTTTGGATCAATTTTTATATTATTTAAACCCATTTTTTTTGCTCCAGGAATTAATTTAATTAAATTTTCAAGTGGTCCCAATTTTCTAATCTGTTTCATAGTAGATAAAAAGTCTTCTAAATCAAATTTACCTTTCATCATTTTATCAGCTGTTTTCTCTGCCTCTTTCTCATCGATTGCATCAGTTGCCTTTTCAACCAACGAAACAATATCACCCATTCCTAGAATTCTTCCAGCCATTCTTTCAGGATCAAATGAATCAAGTCCATCTAATTTCTCACTAACACCAATAAACTTAATAGGTACATTAGTTAAATGTCTAACAGATAAAGCAACTCCACCTCTTGTATCTCCATCTAACTTAGTTAAAATAACACCAGTCAAAGGTAATTGATCATTAAATCCAGTTATTACATTAATAGCATCTTGTCCCATCATAGCATCTAAAACAAGTAATATCTCTTGTGGATTAACTTCTTTTCTTATATTTTTTAATTCGTCCATCAATTCTTCATCTACATGAAGTCTACCAGCAGTATCAATAATTACATAATCATAATTGTTTTCTTTAGCATACTCTATAGCATTGTGAGCTATTTCTACAGGATTATTTTTACCTTCTTCATATACTTCAATATTAAGTTGTTTGCCAAGTTGTTTTAACTGATCAATTGCTGCTGGTCTGTAAACATCCCCTGCTACCAATAGAGGCTTTTTACCACATTTCTTTCTTAAATAATTAGCAAGTTTCCCAGCAGTTGTTGTTTTACCAGACCCTTGTAAACCAACTAACATAAGTATTGCCGGATCTCCATCTAAATTTAGTGGTTTACTTTCTCCACCAAGTAACTCTGTTAACTCATCTTTAACAATCTTTACAAACATATCTCCTGGGTTGATACTTGAAGCAACTTCTTCCCCTAAAGCTTTTTCTTTAACAGTATTAGTAAACTCTTTTACTACCTTATAGTTAACATCAGCTTCCAATAAAGCAAGCCTAATCTCTCTCATCATATCAGATATATTATCTTCAGTTATTTTTCCATAACCCTTAATTTTATGAAGAGCATTTTGTAATCTATCTCCTAATGTTTCAAACATATTAATCACCTAAATACTATTATAACAAAGCATAAATATTTATACAAAGAAAAAGTACTCAAAAGAGTACCTTAAGCAAAATCATCTCCAGTATTTTCTTGAACATCATCTAAAGATAAAGAAGGTAAATCAGAATTAACAATTTCAGGAACTGTACTATTTACCTGAGAAGAGTTAGTAGTAAAAGTTGAAATACTATTTTTAGCTGACTCAACTCCAGTAGTAACACTAGGTATCTTATCTAAATTCATTGGTGTATTTGCTATATTTGTTGCTGGATTTTGAGTATTAGCTACAGCTCCACTAGTTGTCTCATTAATATTTGCATTTTGAGAAGAACTTCCACCAATCAATGGTCCACTCAAATCCATAGGTGTATTTGCTACATTTGTTGCTGGATTTTGAGTATTAGCTACAGCTCCACTAGTTGTTTCATTAACACTTACATTTTGAGAAGAAGTTCCGCCAATTAATGGCCCACTCAAATCCATAGGTGTATTTGCTACATTTGTAGCTGCAATCTCAGGAGCCACAACAACCTCATTATTAACATCAGGTAACTCATTTATTACTTGATTTGCAACATCTTTTTTAGCTAAATTACTACTAGAAATATTATTAGTTATATCATTAACTATAACATTCGTAGAAGGTGAACTAGGTTGAACATTAGCACTATTAGAAAGATTAGCATTAATAGAATTATCATTTGCTGTATTAGAAAAACCACTTCCACTACCCCAAATTTTAACAACATCACAGTTACTAGACAAAGGAGACGGATTTGGCATTTGTAACTTTACAATCAAAGGAATTTTAAATCCAAGTCCAAATCCCAAACAAGTACCTGCCTGTAAAGATTTTTGTTTTTCAATAATATCATCAGTAATATGAGGAACCATTTTACGTATATAATCTACATCCATTGGATGATTAATCTTAAATATTAAAAAATTAGTACACTGAGAAATAACTGTATCTGATATTTCTACTGGTCTTTGTGAAATAAGTCCAAGAATTACTGCATATTTACGGCCCTCTTTAGCAATTCTTTCAAATATATTATAGCCAAATAAGAATCTATCCCTATCATCTTGAATGTATCTATGTGCTTCTTCAAGCACTATATGAAAAGGAATACTACCTCTATTTTTTAAACCTTTAGCAAAATCAAATATAAGTCTTGAATAAATCTTTGTAAGAACTTTAGCAAAATCATCATCTATATCACTCAAATTGATATTAACAATTTGATATTTCTTACCATTATCAATTAATAAAGAAGATAAATATGTCTCAAGTGATACATAATCTTCTACATCAAAATATTTAGCATTTTCACCAACTATTAATGAATGTAATCTAACTCTAATAGTTACTGCATCACCATATGTTTGTTCATTTCTAAGCCATCCTTCACTAATTAAAGTAAAATTTAGTGCTTTCTCTAAAGTATCCAAAGTATAATAAACTCCACCATGTGGTTCATAATTATCATATTCTTCTTTTATAAATGAAGATAAATATTCATTCATCAAAACACTTTCAGTAAAATTACCAGAATTATCAATTAAAAAACACTCTCTAAACTTTCTAACATATCCAATTCCTTGTACAGGAGCTTCTAGATTAAATTGCTCAGTAGAACAACTTGCAAGTATTGAAAAAATTTCATTTCTTTTATTTGGAGCTGTTTCATTTGTATACAGAATAGTCATAATAGCTTTAGCAATCAAGTGATTTTTATAAGCCGTAGCATCTATATCATTTTGACTAAAAACTAAAGCTAATTTTAACATTCTTTCAATTATTGGTAATTGTGAATGAGATGTACATTGTAAAAGTAATGCCATATCATCTTTATTTAATAAATATATTGGTAGTCTTAACTTTTCACCTATTCCATCAGTCTCATTAGTACTAATATATCTATAATTATAATTACTATTAATAGAATTTAAATTACTAAAGGCATTATAATATTCACCAGAAGAATCAAATATAAAAATATTAGCTTTATAAGGATTTAATCTCTTATCATGAAACATGTTTTGAAATATTCTAGATACACCACAAGATTTACCAGATCCAGTATTACCAAATATAGCAAAATGGTTACTAAAAAAACTATTAATATTCAAATATACTTTCGTATTATCATATAAGGGACTTAGTCCTAATTCCATAAACCCTGCTTCATCTTTTCCCATAAACATAGGAACTTCATCAGGATTAATTACCCTAATGTGAGCATCTAATGTAGGTTTACGAATAGTACCACCAATCAAATTACCATTGACAATCTCACCCAAAAATCTTGCTTTAACAATATCTCCATCTAAATCTTCTACTTCTCCTAATACTTTCTTAGTAGCATCTTCAAATACTAAATGTAAATTCATTAAATTAGAAGTTAAAAAAGCCCCTTCTTTTAATTTAATACTACAACCATCATTTCCAATAAAGATAATTTTATCAAACATATAATCCCTCTATTCTTATTTTCTATCTATCTAAAATTATAACTATTTTACAATACTTTTACAAGAAAAAACTATAAATAATATATACTATTTATAGTTATAATATCTCCTCAATTTCCTTTTTTATATTATCTGGAGCCTTCTCAATAATTTTATAAATCTTATCTTTTTTACTCTTTAATTGTAATATTTCTTCATATTCTATTAACTTACTAATAATATTATGAATTTGTTTAAAAGCATTATTTCTACTTACATCATAATTACTAGCTATTTCAGAAAAACTTAAATTATCAAAATAGTAATCTTCAAAATATTGTCTTTGCTTCTCAGTTAATAAACCACCATATATGTCATACAATTCATTATAATATAATATATCCTTCATCACAAAACTCCACATATTTTAAGTATACCAATAATAATTACAATAATACCAGCTATTACATAGACAAGAGTATAATTTTTACGACGATATACCCAGTAATTATTATAACCAATTACTAATAAAGTAATTCCAATTACTATCTCTAAAATACTTACCTTTATTTTATTTAATAAATATAAGATAAATAATACTACATCTGCAATAGTTAAAAAAAATTGCATATTTAAACTAAATATAGTATATTCATTTACTTTCGATATTTGTTTTTTATTCTTATTTTCTTTCATCTACATCATATCCTTAAATAATCCATATATATAATTTTCAATATCAAACTCTTGCAAATCATCTTTTGTCTCTCCAAGTCCAATATATTTAACTGGTATTCCTACTTCTTCTTTAATTGCCAAGACTATTCCACCTTTAGCAGTACCATCTAATTTAGTTAAAACTATTCCTGTAATATTTGTTATTTCTTTAAATGCCTTAGCTTGACTAATTCCATTCTGTCCAGTAGTAGCATCTATTACTAAAAGTGTTTCCTGTGGTCCACCAGGAATTTGTCTGTCTATAACTTTATTTATTTTTTCCAATTCTTTCATAAGATTTACTTTATTTTGTAGTCTTCCTGCAGTATCAATAAATACCATATCATAGTTTTCTCTAATAGCAACATCTAATCCATCAAAAACAACACTTGCTGGATCACTATTTTCTTTGCCATAAAAGCCAGTATCTAATCTATCACTCCACTCTTGCAATTGTTCAACAGCTCCAGCTCTAAAGGTATCGGCCCCAATTAATAAAACCTTTTTACCCTGATCTTTAAATTTATTAGCAAGTTTAGCAATTGTAGTTGTCTTACCCACTCCATTGACTCCTACAAATAATACTACCGTTGGTCCATTTTTATTTATTTTAATTTTGTTACTTAACACTTCATCATTAACATAAATAATAAATAATTCATCAACAATAATTTCTTTTAAATCTTTAGGATCTGTAATATTTTCATGTCGAACTCTATCTCTAAGTCTTTCCATAAATTTCATAACAGTATTAACCCCAATATCAGCCATAATTAGAATCTCTTCTAATTCGTCAAAATATTCATCGGTTATTTTACTATATTTATTTGTCAAATCAGCAAGTTTTGAAACAAAGCCTTTTCTAGATTTTGTAAGTCCTTTTTCATATATAGCCGTCTTCTTACTTTTTTCTTCATTTTTTCCATCAATATTTGAAGAAATATTTTCTCCTTTAAAAATATTTTTTATTTTATTAAAAAATCCCATATTTCCACCTCAAAATAATTATATCACATGCAATTTAATTAAAAATAGAGATTATAGACAAAATTAGAAATTTATTGTATAATTTCTTAGTTAGTTCTTTATAAACTTATTTAAGAAAGGAGATTTTAATGAATAAGAAAGAAACCAATGGAACAAAAATAGTTGTTTTAGGTGGTTTAGGAGAAGTCGGAAAAAATATGTATTGTGTAATGCATAATGATGCAATTGTAATTATTGATGCCGGAGTCAGATTCCCAGATAGTGAAATTATGGGAGTTGATTATATTTTACCAGATTTTACATTTTTGAAAGAAAACGAAGATAAAATTAAAGCTTTATTAATTACCCATGGACATGAAGATCACATTGGAGCTATACCATTTTTATTACAAAGCTTAAATATACCTGAAATATATGCCCCACAACATGCCAAAGAATTAATTGCTGTAAAATTACAAGATAGAAATATAAGATTTGATAATTTAATTGCTTATAACGACCAAACTAAACTAAAATTTAAGGATATAGAAATAGAATTTTTTAGAGTAACTCACTCTATACCAGATTCACATGGTATAAGTATTAAAACACCAGATGGAAGAATTGTTACAACAGGAGATTATAAATTTGATTTAACCCCTATCGGACCAATGGCTGATTTGTATAAAATGGCTACTCTTGGTCATGAAGGAGTAGATATTTTAATTGGAGATTCAACAAATGCTTTAAATGAAGGATTTTCTAAGAGTGAATCAGCAGTTGATCAGACACTTAATGAAATGTTTGATAAATGTAAAAACAATAGAATTATAATCGCAACATTTGCTTCTAACATATATCGTGTAAAACATATCTTCGAAACATGTTTTAAACATAATAGAAAGATTTGTATATTTGGAAGGAGTATGGAAAATAATATAAATATTTCTCTAAATGCTGGTTATATTGACCATAAAGAACTATTAATTACACCAGATGAAGCAAAGAATCTAAAACCAAATGAAGTAACAATACTTTGTACTGGTACACAAGGAGAACCATTAGCTGCTCTATCTAGAATGGCAAATGGAACTCATAAATATATTAAATTAAGGCCAGATGACATTGTAATATTTTCATCATCTGCTATTCCAGGGAATGCTCTAAGTATTTCCAAAACAATAAACAATTTATATTTAAAAGGTGTAAAAGTATATACTAATAATGCCCTAACAGATTTACATACATCAGGTCATGCCAACCAAGAAGAAATAAAATTAATGATTAGATTACTAAATCCAAAATACTTAATGCCATTTCATGGTGACTATAGAATGTTAAAAAAACAAGCTAATATTGGTATTATGTGTGGCATACCTAAAGAACATACTTTTATTTTAAAGAATGGAGATACTCTAACTTTAAAAAATCATGTCTTAACAAGATCAGAAAGTAAACCAGGAGCAGATGTATATGTTGATGGAAATAGAATTGGTGAAATAGGTAGTGCTGTCATTAAAGATAGAAAAATTATGGCCAATGATGGAATACTAGTAGTAATAATAAATGTTGATATGAAAAAAAGGCATTTACTAATAAAACCAAATATTACAACTCGTGGCTTTATCCTAGTAAATGAAAACGAAGAACTAATTCATAAAATAGAAAACAAAGCTGAGCAAATAATTACTGCAGATTTAACCAATCCAAAGACAACATTCGCTACCCTAAAAAATGATGTAACAGACACTCTATATCCATATATTAACAATTTAACAGGAAGAAAACCATTAATTCTTCCAGTAATATTAGATATTAAAAGAGACAAATAATATGATGTGAACCCCAAATAGTAGACATTAATAAAAAAGAGGGTTATTAAAAAGAGAAAATTATTTTTCTCTTTTTGTGTAATTTTTTCTCTTTTTCTTAACTTTTGACTTTAGTCTAGTTGTATTGTAAAATAATATCCATTCTTCTACAAGTTGAATATATTCTTGTAAAGATGTAATATTATTGTTGTACAGAGTTTCTTTCTTAAGGAGTGAATGCCAACTTTCTATTGGAGAATCATCAATTGGCGTTCCTTTTCGTGACATGGAAATTTGTATTCCATTCGATTCACATATAGCTTTGTACTCATAAGATGTATATTGGAATCCTTGATCACTGTGAATGATTAAACCATGTACATCTTTTTCTTTTGATATAGCTTTATTTAAAGTATCCATAACTAGCTTTAAATCATTTCTTTTTGATATTACATATGAAACTACATGTCTATCATATAAATCTATTATTGTAGATAAATATGCCCTTGAACCTTTGAATATTAAATATGTTACATCTGTATCCCAAACTTTATTTAAATTATCAGTAGTAAAGTTTCTATTTAATAAATTCGGTTTTACATTATCTTCAATTCTTTCATTCTTATGTTTAATTTTAGCTTTTCTTATATATTCAGCCATTAGATTATATTTTTTCATTATTCTTAATACCTTCTTTCCATTCATAACTACACCATATTTTTGGAGTAGGCCTTCAACAATCCTACGATATCCATATGTACCCTTTGAATCATTAAATATTTCTTTTATTATTAAATAATCATAATAATCAGGATCTTCCTTATTCCTATACTTATAATAAGTTTTAGGACTTATATTTAGTACAGCACACATGTTAGTAAGTTTATAATTATTTCTGTATAAATTTATAAATGTTACTTTTTCTCTCGTTGTGCCTTGAGGAAGGCCTGGTATTTTTTTAATATTTCATATCTTTCTTTCCAATCTTCTTTAGTTAAATGTGATTGATTATTTCTACCTTTTTTGTCTTTAATTGTTAGTCCAGTTTTTTTGAATTTTCTAACCATGCTTTCTACAGTTTTCCAACTTATGTTATATTCTTTTGATAAAATTGCATATGAATATTTGCCTGACATGTATTTGCTTACAATTTCAGTTCTTTCTTCATTTGTAAATGTTTTAAACTTTTGTCCTTTTGTTGCCATAATAAAAATACACCTCAGTCCCTCTTTTTTATTAATGTCTACTTTAAGGGGTGCATTTCATAATAATTGTCTCTTTTGATTTTAATAAACAATAATAAAATAAGGTGATTAATATCAAAACCCATATTTTATAATAAATAATATTAAAATTTTAATAATTTCAAATAAAGATAAAATAAAGAAAATAATATCCTTCCATATATCCAAGATAAACTAATGAAATATTTTATTAATCTATATATTAATTCTCATCTAAATCAAGAAGAAATAAATAGGAGACTATTTTAATATGAACAAATTTTAATTACTTCAGAAAAACTAAAATCAAATGGAAAAAATTCATCTAAATATGTTGAATTAGAATAGAATATTAAAAATAGAAAAATAAAAACGTCATTATGTCATCCCATACCTACTACAATAAGTAAATAAATATAAATAATTAAATAATTATTTTATATGGAAAAGTAAATATTATTGTTAATCATTTTTTTAAAATTACTATAATCCATATCACAAAATAAACAAATTTTTAAATAAAATTTAGCTATATCTTGATTATTTAATTTTAATAAATCAACATAATAATCCCAACTAATATTTTCAAACTTATTTAAATAAACTGGAAAAAATAAATAAAATTTTCTCATATGTAATATATTATTGTAAGAAAAAGAATAACTATCTCCAAAATAATAACTTAAATAATTAGAACATTTCTCTATTATGTTATCTGAATAATTTCTTTTATCATAGACAAATTTACCTATTAACCAAAAGAAATTTATTTTATAAATAATATCACCTCCTATTATATTATTAGAAATTTTTTCATTCATAACAAAAAAGAAACATTATTTTGCTTCTTCTTGTGCTCTGGTTTCTCTAATAACAGTTATTTTTATTGTTCCAGGATATTTAAGGTTAGCTTCAATTTGTTCTTTTACTTCTCTTGCTATTTTATGAGCTTGTAAATCATCTACTTCTTCTGGCTTTACAACTACTCGTAGTTCTCTACCTGCTTGTAAAGCATAAGTTTTTTCAACACCTTCAATTTTATTACCAACTTCTTCTAATTGAGATAATCTTTTAATATAATTTTCTAAACTATCATTTCTAGCTCCAGGTCTACTTGCTGACAAAGCATCGGCAATAGCAACAATTGAAGAAATAACTGAAGTTGCCGGAACATCCCCATGATGTGAAGCAATAGCATTAATTACAACATCATCTTCATGATATTTTTTAGCAATCTCAACTCCAATATCAACATGACTTCCTTCTACTTCATGATCAATTGCTTTACCAATGTCATGTAATAAACCAGCTCTCTTAGCTAATGTGACATTTTCACCCAACTCTCCAGCAAGTATTCCAGAAAGTTCTGCTACTTCTTTTGAATGTTCCAAAGCATTTTGCCCATAACTAGTTCTAAAATGAAGTTTTCCTATAATTTCAATAAGTGCTGGATCAAATTTAGTTAAACCCAGCTCAAATAAAGTATCTTGTCCATATTGAATAATTTGTTTCTTCATGTCTTTACATACTTTGTCATAAACTTCTTCTATTCTAGTTGGATGAATTCTTCCATCTTTAATCAAATTTTCTAAAGTAACTCGAGCAATCTCTCGTCTTAATGGATCAAAACTAGATAATACTACCGCCTCAGGTGTATCATCAATTATAAGATCAACTCCAGTCACTGATTCAATTGTACGAATATTCCTTCCCTCTCGCCCAATAAGTCGACCTTTCATTTCATCATTAGGTAAATCAACAACAGTTACTGTTTGATCACTAGCAATATCTGCAGCATATCTTTGCATAGAGCCAACTATCAATTCACGTGCTTTTGAGTCAGCCTCTAATCTTGCTTCATTCTCTCTTTCTCTAATATATTCTGTTATTTCTTTTGTCATGCCTTCTTTAACCTGAGACATAACTAACTCTTTAGCTTTTTCTTTACTAAAGCCAGAAATTTTTTCCAATAATTCTAATTGTTCCTTTTTTATTTCCTCCACTTTACTTTTTTCATTTTGGATTTCTTCTTGTTTTTCACTCAATTTATCTTCACGCTCATCTAAAGCAGTTTCACGCTTTTGATACATCTCATCACGCTTGTCCATATTCGATTCACGTTGCAACAATCTATTTTCATTTTCTTTTAATTCTTGTTTCTTCTCGCGAATTTCCTTATCTAAATCCATTTTTAATTTATGAGTTTCCTCTTTTTGTGCTAAAGCAGAATCTCTTTTTAATTTTTCAATCTCACTTTTAGCATTTTCAATCATCTTATTAACTTTTTTACTAGCTAAATTAACTCTAATCAAATTAATAATAAATGACACTATCAAACCTAAAATAAGGCCTAAAACTATAAGTAAAATGGAGAACCAAATACTACTATTCATATTTCCTCCATTCCCGATCAGATAACACCTAATCTAAATCTATTTTAATTTTATTTTAAGACCTTGTCAAGAAAAAGAAAAATTG
>CACYRE010000034.1 GCA_902776735.1 uncultured Erysipelotrichaceae bacterium
ACCTGTTTTATCAGTACATAAAATATCTATTGCTCCTAAATTTTGAATAGAATTTAAGTTTTTAACAAGAGTTTTTTTACGAGATAATTTCTTAGCTCCTATACTTAAATTAGAATTAATTATGGTTGGTAACATTGAAGGAGTAATACCTACTGCTATGGAAATTGCAAAAAGAAGGGCTTCCATTAAATCTCCCCTTAATAAATAATTAATACAAAAGACAACTAAAGAGATTACTATCATAAATCTAATAATTACGTTAGAAATTTTATCCATTCCTTTTTCAAAATTAGTCTTTTGTGGTTTACCTAAATTCTTTGAAATATGTCCTAAATATGTATTAAATCCTGTACTAATAACAATACCCTTACCAGATCCAGTAATAACACTAGCACCCATTAAACATATATTATTCATATTAATTAAATTACTAGTATCTTTTAAACTATTTAATTCTACTATATCTCCAACTACGATATTAGAAACATTAATCTCTTCAACTTTACCATTTCTTATAACATTACAATTAGTAACTAGTTTAGATTTCAAACTCTTATTAAACTTAAAAGTTTCATACTCTTGCTTACTTCTAATAATTATTGATATAAGTACCAATATCACTATTAATAAAGCCCCAAGTCTATCTCCAGATACAAAATTAATAATAGCCATTACAAGTAAGATAATGACAAATTGATCTTTAAATCCATTAAAAAAGAAATATAAGTAAGTATGATTAACTTCCTCTATAACTTCATTTTTACCATCTATTTTTAATTTACTTCTCGCAACATGTTCATCCAATCCATCTAAAGAAGAATTAAGAGTTTTAATTATATTCTTATCTTTTGAATATTCTAAATATTTCTTCATCAATTCATCTTCATTAAAATTCTTACTTTTATATCTATGATTAAATATTCCTATCATATGAATTACCTACCTTAAATTTTATTATAATTCTAATTATAAAATTCTTCAACTTTTAATTTATATATAATTGAAATAAAAAAAATATGTGTTAAAATATAAAAACACGAAAGGAGTAAGAAAATGAACATAACAAATTTAAAAGAAAAAATTAATATTTCAAGAAAGAAACAATTAGAATTAGATAAACTTGATTTGGAAATTGCAAAATCAACAGAAAAATTTAGTAAATTAAATCAAGAAATGTCAAAAAAAGATGGGCTATCTGAAGAAGATATATATCAAATAGTAAGTAGCATTATTGAATCTGGAAAACTTAGAACAAAAAAGATAAATTTAAAGAATCCTAAAAATATGTTATCTGAACACTATTATCTAGATACATTAGATAAACCATGTAGAGAAAATTTTAATGAAATATTGAAAATGACTAAGTTAAAGAAACAAATAATTATTTTTTTCTTTATTTCTACAGAATCTGCTGGAACTTTATACAATAGATTATTAACTACTACTGAAATTGCATATTATCCTTTAACAGAGAGTAAAGATCAAGATGAATTATATGCTAAAGTAATTACTATCTTATATAAGATTTATCAAAATAAACAAGCAAATCCAGAATATAGATATCAAGATTTTGAAGAATTACATAACTTATTAGTAAAATTTAATTATTTAAAAGATACTATGTTACATAGTGAAGAAGTAGAAGAGTGCTTACAAGAAATTATAAATAGTAGTAAAGAGAAAGATTTATCAGCAGGTAAAGCAAAGCAAAAGACAAAACAACAAAAAATATTTTAGAAATAAATCTAAAATATTTTTATTTGCAAACACAGAAAAATCTAAAATCCATATCTTACTACTTCAAATACTAAGCCATATTCTGTACCATATTTTATAGCTTCATTATATGATGAGAATAATAAATCAAACATAAATTTTCTACTTTTACCAATAGCTCCTCCTCTATCTAGAACTATAGCATAAAAATCATTTAATTTACTTCCTTTTACTCTAACAATTGTTCCATATGGATAACTAGGATCACCCGCAACTATTCTAACATTTCCATATGTTGCATCATTATAAATATATCCATTTACTGGACTGACTCCAGATCCAAGTCTTCCTGAGCAACCACTACAATTAACTTCATAAGCAGACATTGCTCCAGTTTCTGTTTCTAAAACATCAGAAATAACCTGTGGTGAAGCAATAGATTGTGAAACAGTGTTTTCTAAAGTATTAAGGCTTTCATTAATAACTTCCGTTGTTTCACTATTTTTTTCTTCATCAACCTTTTCAGTATTAACAGTCGTATTAGTATCTACAATTTCATTTTTTTCTATCAAAATAGATGTACTCAAAGATTTCAAATCGTTAGACACCTCAATTTTTTTACTATCATCATTCATGAATAACATCAGGGGGATTGTTAAAATTAAAAATATATTTAATCCATAATATAAATATTTCATATATAACTCCTCATGTATAATGATAACATAATCATTAAAAAATTACAAATCTAACAAAAAAAGGGATCTAAATCCCTTAAGCTTTCTTAGTACAAGAAAAACCATTTTGAACCATTGATGTTTTAATATCATTAATATCTTCACCTTTTTTATAAGATATTAACTCAAGTCCCTCTTCAGCATAAAAAGGTTCAACCTGCTCTTCATTATATTCTTCTAAATCAATATTTTCTCTTCTTACTAATTTTCCTTCAGAATAATCACAACTAATAGTTATACCATTCATACTAGATAAATCATTTTTTAATCTTACACATGAATTATTATAATCATCTAAAGTTTTAGCATCTTCTGATACATCACCTCTAGTGGTAGTTTCTAAAATAACACTATTTAGTTTATTATCAACATATTTAAAAGATCTTACGTAATTAATATCTAAATTCATTCCACTTTCACTATAAGTACATTCCATTACTCCAGTAGTAGGCTCACTATTAGAAACATCATTATTCTTTCCTCCAAACATTCCATCCATAAATTCAGATACTTCTGGTAAAAATATAATAAATGCTAGTAAAAATATTAAAAATAAAACTGCTAAAAAAGTTTTAAATTTACTTGGAGCTTTATAATTTTTTTGAGCCTCTTCCATTTTGCTTTTAAAACTACCTGGTTCTCCATTACTAATAGTGGTCTTAGGCATTGCATCATCTTGTTTAATTACACTTGTATCATTTATTCTAGGGCTACCAGTATTTCCTGTACCTATAGTTCCTGCATTAACATTTTTTAATTCAGCCGTTGGATTATTAACTGGAGAAGATGAAATATGAATATTATCTATTCCATCCATTTTAGTAGGATCAACTAAATGTGGCATAGATTGTGTATTATTAACACCAGCATTTATATTATTTACCAAATTCATACTTCCATTTACATTATTCTGATTAGTAGGTACATTATTTGTATTATTAAAATTAGGTGTATTGTTATTAGTATTTGTATTAGTATTATTATTTATACCATTATTCACACTATCAACTCCTATTCTAGAAGAATTATATCATAATATATTATCTTAAACTAGATATTTTTTCTTGAAAATTATTACTTTTTATAATATAACTACCTGACGTTAAAATATCTGCAAAATTACACTTCTCTTTAGTCTTATCATTTATTCCACCATCTACATTAATAACTATATTTAACTTATATTCTTCTATCAATTCTCTTATTTCTTTTATTCTATCACTTGTTTTTTCAATAAACTCTTGTTCTCCCCTTCCGGGAACAACACTCATTACAAGTATCAAATCAATATCTGGTAAATATGGAATTAAAGAAGATATCTTAGTATCTGGTGATATAGCAAGTCCACATTTTATAGAATAGCCTTTTATCAAATCAATATTTTTCTTTATATCTTCAGAAGACTCTATATGAAAAGTAATATATTCACAATTAAGTTCAGCATACATTGGAATATATTTAGAAGGTTCTTTTACCATTAAGTGTACATCTAATCTTTTAGAAGTGTAATCAGATATATGTCTCATTTCACTAAAAGGCATCGTCCTATTTTCTGTAAACTTTCCATCCATTACATCTACATGTATATAATCAATATCTGTATCATTTAACTTTTCTAAATCTTTTGGTATATTCTTACTACTTAAAAAAGATCCACTAATTTTCATTTATTATCACTCTCCCTTAAAAAGCTAAGATAATTATCATATCTGCTCTTTAATATATTATTAGCAATAACTGCCTTCTTAACAGAACATTCTTCTTCATTTATATGAAAACAATCACTATATTTGCACAGATAATTATTAAATTCCCTAAAAGCATCTCTTATTTGCATTCTAGAATAGCTTTGCAATGAAAGCGAAGAAAAGCCAGGTGTATCCATAATTTTCCCACTATCACAATTAACCAATTGAACAACCCTAGTCGTATGTTTTCCTCTACCTAAAGCCAAAGACACTTCTCCTGTTTCTAATTCTAAATCAGGACATAATTTATTCAACAAAGTACTTTTGCCTGCCCCAGTTTGTCCTGTAAATACACTAATTTTATTTTTAATTAAACCTTTAATTTTATCTAACTCATAATTATAAACAATTGTATATCCAATTTTTCTATAATATGCTAAATATCTATTAATTTTCTCTAATTCATTTTTATCTAATAAATCACTCTTAGTAATACAAATAATTGGTTTAACTTTGTTTATTTCCATTAATATTATAAATTTATCTAATAAATTTAATGAAAAGTCTGGTAATTTTAAACTAGTTATAATAAATGCTTGTTCTATATTACTAACCTTAGGTCTTTGAAAAATATTTTTCCTTGGTAATATTTTTTCTATTATTTTTTTATCTTTATTGAAAAGAACATAATCTCCTACTACTGGAGTAATATGTTCTTTTCTAAATATTCCACGACATTTACATGGATAAATCATATTATTACAACTTACATAATGTAAATCACTAATTATTTTTACTATTTGTCCTTGCATATATTCTCCATCTATTCATTTCCAGTGGTTGAAGTATCAGCAGTTGATGAAGGACTGGGACTTACGCTAGCACTAGCACTAGGAGAAGGAGATGCAGTCTTTTTAGGTTTAATAGCATATTCAACAGTTAAACTAGAACCTTTTGATATTGTACTTCCAACTCTTCTAGACTGACTTATTATTTTTCCCTCACTATAAGTGTTTGTTTCAACTGGAGTATAAACACAATTCAAATCATATTCTGTACAAAGAGCTTCAACATCATCCTTCGTCCAACCTTCACTTACCATATCAACAAATAACTTTGCATCTTCTGGAACATACAAAACCAAAGTGTCTCCTTCTTTTACTTTAGTACCAGCAGCAAGTGATTGACCAATAATAGTATCATCAGAAACATCACTATTATTATCAGTTACCTCTTTCTTTTCAATAGTAACTACAAGACCATATTTAGTTTCAAGTAAAGTCTTAATTTCAATAGAATTTTCTCCTGTATAATCTTCAAGTTCAATGGTATCTTTTCCTTTAGACTTAATAATTGTAACTTTAGTTCCTTTCTTTACATTTTTACCTTTAGCAGGGCTAGTACTAATAACTCTATTCTTTTTAATCTTTTCAGATGCCTTAGATTTAATCTTACCATTTACAACAAGTCCAGCATCTTCTAACCTTTTTTCACAAGTACTTACTTTTATACCTTCACAATCAGGGACATCAACACTCCTACTATTGGAAATCATTGGTAAAATCAAGAAAATAAATAGTAAAGCGAGAATAATTACACCTAATATAATAGCTAATATAATAATTATTTTCTTATTCTTTTTTACTTCTTTTTCCTCTACTTTAGTTGCTATTTCTTCAGTTGTCTCATCATCATCGTCATTGTTACCATTATTAACATCATCGTTTTCATCACCAGAAACTTGTTTCTTAGGTTTTTTAGTATTATTAATAGTCTTCTTTACTTCATTTTCATTTTCTGGATACTTATAAACTAAAGGTGCTTCATTCATTCGATCATCATCTAATGCTGTAAGTAAATCTTCATGCATTTCTCTAGCACTATCATATCTATTTTTAGGATTTTTAGCCGTTGCATGTCTAATAATATTTTCAATACTTTGAGGAATACTAGGATTAAAATCCCTGACGTTTGGAAGTGGTTCCCGCATATGTTTTAAAGCTATTTCTACAGCATTATCACCTCTAAAAGGTAAAGTACCTGTAAGCAATTCATAAAATATTATTCCCATTGAATAAATATCACTTTTAATAGTACTTCCTTTTCCACTAGCCTGCTCAGGTGGCAAATAATGAACACTACCCATTACAGAATTTGTCTGAGTAAGTTGTGTAGCATTAAGAGCCATAGCAATACCAAAATCAGTAATTTTTATCTGACCATCATCTTTTATCATAATATTTTGAGGTTTTAAATCTCTATGTATTATATAAGAATCATGTGCATGAGCCATACCATCTGTCAATTGAAGCATAATATCAATTGCCTCACTTAAGGTAAGATTTCCACGTTTTTTTAATAATTGCTTTAAGGTCTTCCCCTCAACATATTCCATAACTATATAATATATTCCATTATCCTCACCAACATCATACATTTCAACTATATTAGGATGAGCTAAAGACGACGCAGACAAAGCTTCACGCTGAAACCTTCTAACAAATTTTTCGTCAGTAGATAAATCTCCCCGCAAAACTTTAATCGCTACATTTCTATCTAGAATAGTATCATATCCTAAGTATACGTTAGCCATTCCACCTTCACCAATTGATCTTATTATTTCATAACGATCATTTATTTTTTGCCCCTTTGTAATCACTTATCTTCACCTTCTTCACGAACTAAATAAGCAACCGAAATATTATCAGTACCACCCCTATTATTTGCTTTTCTAATTAATTTAACCACTTTATCTTCTAAACTACCTTCTCCTAATAAAACTTTTTCTATTTGTTCACGATCCAACATACCAGTCAAACCATCACTTGAAAGTAATATTTCTGAAATATCCATATCACAATCAAATATATCCACATCTACCTCAACCGTTGCCCCAAGTGCTTTCATTAATACATTTTTCTTTGGATGAACACTGGCTTCTTCTTTAGTAAGCTCTCCAGCACTAACAAGCAAATTAACTAAAGTATGATCATATGTTACTTTATGTAATTTTTTATCTTTCATAACAAAACCTGAAGAATCGCCTACATTTCCAAATAACAAATAATTCTTGGTAAGAATTGCCAAAACAAGAGTTGTCCCCATCCCTTTACTTTCAGGATGAGTCTTCTCATGTTTAAATATTAAACTATTTATTTCATTAACCGAATCCCTTATCCAATTAACTGCATCAACTTTACTCATTTTAACAAATGTTTTTTTAAAATGCTCCCCCAAATAATTAATCGCAATAGATGAAGCAACTTCTCCAGCTCTATGTCCACCCATACCATCAGCAATTGCCATTAAATATTCATTATTACCATTTTTTACAATAATAACACTATCTTCATTATGATCTCTAACTTTTCCAACATCAGTCAAATAAAAAGATTTCATACATCCTCCTTCTTACTTCTAAGTTGTCCGCAAGCAGCACTAATATTACCACCAAATTCCCTTCTTATCGTTACATTTATATTATTTTTCTTAAGTATATCATAAAATCTCATAATTTGAATAGCATTTGTTCTCTTAAATCCAATATTTTCAGTCTCATTATATGGTATTAAATTAATATAACAATTAATATTTTTTACTAAATTAGCAAGTTCCAAAGCACATTCTTTAGTATCATTAATATCTTTTAATAATATATATTCAAAAGTAATTCTTCTATTAGTAATACTTAGATATTTTTTTAAAGCTAAAATTAAATCATTTAAAGGATATTTCTTATTAATAGGCATAATTTTACTTCTTAATTCATCATTTGGTGCATGTAAACTTACAGCAAGATTAATTTGTAGAGGAAAATGTGCAAATTCAAGTATTTTAGGAATAATTCCACAAGTAGATACAGTAATATGACGTGCTCCAATAGCAAGTCCTTTAGGATGATTAATAATAGTTAAAAATTTAATTAGATTATCATAATTATCAAATGGTTCTCCAATACCCATAACTACTACATTATCCACTCTATCATCAAGTAGTTCATCTATCATGAGTATTTGTAATACCATTTCATAAGTCTCTAAATTTCTTACTCTACGTCTTCTACCAGACTCGCAAAACTTGCATCCCATATTGCAACCGACTTGACTAGAAATGCATACACTATTACCATAATCATGTCGCATAAGTACAGCTTCAATATGCTCACCATCTTCTAGTTCAAACAAATATTTTGAAACATCTTTATCATTTTCAATACTAACTATTTTTAATCTATTATTATTAAAATCTATTTTTAGCTTATCAATTATCTCTTTTTTTATATCTGTTATTTCACTAAAACTCTTAATTCTTTTTTCATAAATCCATGAAAATAACTGTCTAGCATGAAACTTCTTTGATCCAATACTTATAAAATAATCTTCTAATTCTTCTAAAGTTAATCCATATATATTTTTCAATATAACCACATCCAAAATATATTTTAACATATAAAACCACAAAGAAAAATATATTTAAAAAACAACTATTAAATTTTTATTTAATTTACTATTTTTT